>NZ_JTLA01000130.1:0-18221 GCF_000799055.1 Ensifer sp. ZNC0028 | reverse complement strand
AAACGAAAATGGCAGGCGCGCCACGGCGCGCACGAACCCGCGGCTCAAGGGTGGCACGCTGTCGCAATGGAAGCGCTCACGCCTCCGCGTCGTAGACCTCGCGCGCGGCCCGGATGGCGCCGTGGTTTTCCACCGACCAGTCGACGAAGTGCTTGAGCAGGTCGAGCAGCGAGCGGCCGAGATCGGTCAGCGCATATTCGACGCTCGGCGGCTGCGTCGGGTAGACGGTGCGGTGGATGTAGCCGTCGCGCTGCAGGTCGCGCAGCGTTTGGGTCAGCATGCGCTGGGAGATGTCGGGGATCAGCCGGCGGAGCTGCGAGAAGCGCAAGGGGCCGTCGGCGAGCGACAGGATCATCAGCGAGTTCCACTTGCCGCCGATGTTGTCCATGACGTCGCGGACCGGGCAGTTTTCCATATCCATCGGCACGCCGCAGACGATCGCCACGCGCTTGCCCTTCATGTCCCCGGTCGGCTTGTTCATCGGCGGTACCCTTTTTGTAACCACAGCAGAAAAAACTGCCTCCTTTACAGCCCTACTGCGATTACGGGATAAGAGCAAGTCTCAAAAAGAGACCATGTGCCGGCGCATCTCCCAGGGCGACGGCATGAAGAGCCGGCGAGACCTGCGCCGCGGCGTTCCGCCCGCGTTTTCCGTCTCGGCCCAAACAGGAAAAGGTAAAGACCATGTCCGATACATTGCTCGTCACCGGCGCAACCGGCCAACTCGGCAAGCTCGTGCTCGACCAGCTGCTTGCGTCCGGCGTCGCACCGAGCCGGATCATCGCCACCAGCCGCGACACGGCCAAGCTCGCCGATTACATCGCCAGAGGCGTCCAGGCCCGCGTCGCCGATTTCGACGATCCCGCGTCGCTCGACCAGGCCTTTGCCGGCGCCGATCGGATCCTGATCATCTCGACCGACGCGCTGGACCAGCCGGGCAAGCGACTGAAGCAGCATCTTGCTGCCGTCGCGGCCGCGAAGAAGGCCGGCGCCAGGCACATCGTCTACACCTCGATGCCGAGCCCGGAGACCTCGGTCATTCCCTTTGCACCCGATCATCTCGGCACCGAAAACGCCATCAAGGCGACTGGCATTCCCTACACCATCCTGCGCAACGGCTGGTACATGGAGAACCTGTTCATGGCGCTGCCCCATGCGCTTGAGACCGGGCAATGGTATTCCTCGTCGGGCGAAGGCCGCCTCGCCCACATCGCCCGCGCCGATGCCGCAAAGGCTGCAGCCGCAGCCCTTGCCTCCTCCACCGGCGAGAGCCACACCTACACGCTGACCGGCGGCGAACTGCGCTCGACGGACGAGATTGCCGCCCTTGTCGCCAAGGCGACCGGCAAGCCGCTCAACGTCGTGCACATCTCCGACGAGGCGCTTGCAGGCGGTCTGAAGAGCGCCGGGCTGCCGGACTTCCTGATCCCGATCGTCGTCTCCTTCGACGCCAACACCCGCGGGGGTCACATCGACATGGTGACGAGCGATGTCACGGCGCTGACCGGCGCAACGCCGGTGACGCTCGCCACCTTCCTCGAAGCCAGCAAAGCGCGACTTGCGGGCTAAGCGGTAAGCCAACCAGCGGGAGCCCGGGCGTTTGCACCGGGCTCTCGAAACGATTTGCCATGCTGTCGGCATCGGACGCCCGGCGAGACGGCCGTCGCCATTTGTTCTTGATTTGTTCACGTTTACGCTCTATGGATTCTCCCGGTTTCACCGCTTCAAAAAAAGGGGACATCATGAGCGTTTATCTGACCGTCGGTGCTTTGGATTCCGCCAGATCCAATGCCTTCTACGATGCCGCCTTGGCGACGATCGGCTGGAAGACGCACACGGAATTTCCGGACTGGCGCGCCTATTCCGAAGGCGGAACCGGCAATGGTCCCGTCTTATGGGTCTGCAAGCCCTTCAACAACGAGCCGGCAAGCGCTGGAAATGGCTCGATGGTCGGCTTCATGGTCCAGTCCCGTCAGGACGTCGATGCCTTCTACCAAGCGGGCATGGCCAATGGCGGAATGGATGAGGGCGCCCCCAATCCGCGGCCGCATTATGGGCCGCACTGGTACGCCGCCTACATGCGCGATCCCGCCGGAAACAAGATTTCCGTCGTCTATAACGGTTAGCCCGTCGCTGCCTCGGCGGAGTACTTTAACCGGCATCCGGTGCGCCGGGCACAACGGCATAGGACGTTGATGCCGCCACGCGGGCCTGGCAGCGTTTGCCGCTCCCTACCGGATGGCCTCCACCGGCGAAGCATCGGCCCTTAGCGCCAGTTCGGCCAGAACGAGCGCCCCGACCCCGGCGAGAAAGAAACCGGCCGAAAGGTTGAGCGTCGTGCCATCGTAGAAGGCACCCACCGCGATCGAAAACACCGTCGCGACAAGGCTGGAGCCGGAGGCGATCAGCGACGCGCCGAGACCTGCCACCTGCCCGAGGGAACGCATGGCCATGGCGTTGAGATTGCCGAACAGCACACCGACCGCAAAGAAGGCGGCAAAGCCGAGCACCAGCAGCACCGCAAGCGGCGGCCGCCCGCCCCAGTAGAGCGAGGCCACGAGCATCGCCAGGCCGGCGGCGGCCAGGCCCACAAAGCCCCGGCGCGCCATCGCCTCCGCGCCGAAGCGCTGCACGAGCTTGGCATTGAGGAACGAGGCCAGCCCGATGCCTGTCGCCAGCATGGCAAAATAGAGCGGAAAGGTCTCGCCGATCCCGTAGGCGTCGAAGAAGAGGTCAGCCGCCGTGCTCAGATAGAGAAGCTGCGCGCCGAAGACGAGCCCGGTCGCAACGATCAGCAAGGTTACCCGCCGATGCGACAGGATGCGCCGGCCGTTCGACAGGAGAAGCCGCGGGCGAAAGGGAATGCGTTTGTCGGCCGGCAATGTTTCCGGCTGCCGCATCACCAGCCACAGGCCGAGAAGGCCGGCCGCCGCGAGATAGACGGCAAAGATGCTGCGCCAGCCGGCCACAGCGATGATCCCTTGCGCCAGCGTCGGCGCCAGCATCGGCACGAGAATGAACAGCGTGAACATGAACGACATCACGCGGGCCATGGCGTCGCCCTCGAACTGGTCCCGGATCATCGCCCTCGTCGCGATCTTCGGCCCGGAGACGCCGATGCCCTGAAGAAACCGGCCGAGGATGACCATTTCGAGCGAGCCCGCCACCATGGCGATGACCGTTCCGAGCGCATAGACGCCAAGGCCCAGGACCAGCGCCCTCTTCCGCCCCATTGCATCGGAAAGCGGCCCGAGCAAAAGCTCGCCGAACGCCATGCCGAGGATGAACAGCGAAATCACATGCTGGGTCGAGAGCGGTGGCGCGACGCCAACATCGGCGCCGATCTGGCGCAGCCCCGGCAACAGCGCGTCGATGCTGATCGAGGTCAGCGATGTCAAAAGCGCATAGAGAACGATGCGCTCGCGAAAACTGGTCTGAATGGTCATGGGCCGGAGATAGGCGAGAGGACGGGCCTACTCTATAGCAGCCCCTGTTGCAGATTGCATTGCGTTCGCGCCTGCGTTGGTCTGAGTATTTTCAGGGGGTTACGGCGTCTCATTTGCCAGATGCGCGGCATCCGCCAGGCTGACGACGGCTCTGTTCCTGAAAAAATCATCCTCGCGCAGATGGGTGATGCTTCCGGATTTCGCCGGGAAACTCAAGAAACCGGCGGCCTCGATCGGAACCTTCATCCAGGCGGCGATCACCAGCGTCAGCGTGAAGCCGTGGGTGACGATGATCTGCGTTGGGCAAGACCTCGCCACAATCGCTTCGACGCAAGGGTAGACCCGTAGCGCCACGTCGCGGCGAGTTTCCGCACCCTCGATGCCGCAATTATAATCCAGCCGATTGTCATCAGGCGCCGCGGTATAGCGCGCATCGAGCCAGGCCTGCGGTTTGCCGCCCGCCTCGCCATAGCTGATTTCGCGAAGAGCGGCGGTTTCCGTCACGGGCACGGCAAGGCGCGCGGCGATCGCCGACGCCGTTTCGGCCGTGCGCAGGAGGTCGGAACTGAAGATCTCGACATGCCTCCCGCCGACAAGGGTCGCGAGACGCTCGGCCGTGGCCGCCGCATCCTTTCGGCCGCGCTCGGTCAGGCCGGTGTCGTACCAGCCGCCCACCCTGCCCTCGACATGGTGGACGGACTGCGTGTGGGTGACGACGAAGAGTTCCTTCATGGCGAAGGCGCCTCAGACCTCTGTTCAGACCTCCTGGCCGCAGGCGCGGCGAAAGCGGCGCACGGTCTCGGCCATGCCGTATTCCAGCGCATCCGCCGTCAGGCCATGGCCGATCGAGACTTCGGCAAGGTTCGGAATGTGTTTTGCAAGCAGCGGCAGGTTGGCGACCGTCAGGTCGTGGCCGGCATTGACGTCGAGACCGAGCTCGGCCGCCATCGCCGCCGTACGGCCGAGTTCGCCGGCGATCTTCTCGGCCTTCTCCGGATCGTCATAGCAGCCGCCATAGGGGCCGGTGTAGAGTTCGATGCGGTCCGCACCCGTTTCCCTGGCTATGCGCAGCGCCTCCATGTCCTCGTCGCCATCGGCAAACAGCGAGACACGAAAGCCTTGTCTCTTCAGCCGGCCGACGACATTGCCGAGCAGATTGTGGTTCTTGCGGAAATCCCAGCCATGGTCGGAGGTCGCCTGCGCCGGATCGTCCGGAACCAGCGTCACCTGCTCCGGCCGGTGCGCTTCGACGAGACCGAGAAACTCCTCGTTCGGGTAGCCTTCCATGTTGAATTCCGTCGCCGGGAATGCACCGTCGATCAAGTCGCGGATCGGCTGCAGGTCGGAAAAGCGGACATGGCGCTGATCCGGCCGGGGATGCACCGTCAGGCCGGCGGCGCCGGCTTCGAGCGCGATGCGCCCGAGTGCGGTGACGGAGGGCCAGGGCAGATCGCGCCGGTTGCGAAGCATTGCGACGGCATTCAGATTCACGGACAGTTTTGCAGGCATGTCTGAACTTTCCAGAGGCGGGGCCGCTCACGGCCCGATGCGGGCAATGTGGATGCAATGTTCTACTGCATATTTAACGAAAGCAGAAACGGTTTGAGGTCGGGATTATGCAGCAATTCCAAGGAGTACCAATGCAATGGCCGCGGCAATGGCGCGCAGTGCATTTGCCCGCCTTGTCTTGATCGAATCTTGACAATCGATCTCTCTAATATGCAGGAAAGCTCAATCACCGGATCGAAACCTTCGCGCCGACGGCGCGCCGGCACCGGGTGAGCGGTCACCGCTACGATCTGTCACAGGGATTAAGGACGCAATTTTTACGTTTATTTCAGAAAAAACTCAAATTTGGCGTCTACTACCCCTGACAACCACTTCTTTTGGCCTTAAATTTCCGAATCAGATCGAATGGCCCTGGCCTAAGCCGCGATCGCCTTCTTAGATTTTTAGATCACATGACCCTGGAGCAAGCACCGATGACGACGGTCGAAAGACCCTGCGATGAGACGATACGGCGGACGCTCCGTCGCATCCTCGAAAGCAAGGCTTTCGCGCGTTCCGAGCGCTTGCGGGCGTTTCTTTCCTATGTCGTCGAAAAGGAGATGATCGGCGAAGGCCATCAGCTCAAGGGCTACTCGATCGCCATCGACGTCTTCGACCGGCCGCAGGCCTTCAACGCCGACAGCGACCCGCTGGTGCGCGTGCATGCCGGCAAGCTGCGCAAGCTGCTCAAGGCCTTTTACGAGGGCGACGGCGCCGACGAAGAATGGCGCATCGCCATCCCCAAGGGCACCTACGTTCCGGAATATCGCCACGCGCGGACGGAAGTGGCCGAAACGGTCGCCCCCGCGTCGCGCCAGCCGAAGCCGGCCAAGCGACGGTTTGCCGGACATCGCCCCACCTGGCCGCCGGCACCGCTCTCTTCGCCGCTCTCCGTTCTGAGCGTCCTGCCGCTGTTGCTCTTTGCGCCGATGCCGTCGCAGGAAATGACGCTGGACCTCGACGCCCAGGCCAAGCTCTTCAACGCCCGCCACGCCACCGAGCGAGTGCTCCCCGCCGTCACCGTGAAACTCAGCGGCGCCGAAAACAACGACGCAAAAGCCTTTGCCACAGCGCTTCGGCTTGCCGCCCAGCGTCACAAGACGCTGGCGCGCGCCACCGACGGCGACACCGGCCGCCCCGTTTCGCGCAACTCCGCCCTCTCCTTCACCGTCCAGGTGACCTGGTACGAGGCGCCGGCCCAGGGTATTCGCGTCACGCTCTCCCATGACGGCGAGACTGTGCCGTTGCGCCAGGACTTCATCACCTGGAAGCGGCTCGAGACCGAGCCGGACCTGCTTTTCGAGAGCATGTCGCTCGCCGCCGAACTGTTTTCGCTCGATGGCGAGATCTACAATCACGCCCGCGAAGAGCAGATCGAAAGCCCGCTGATGGGCTGCATGGCCGCTACCCAGCGCTATCGCAAGCACCTCACCCGCGACACCTTCGAGACCGCCTGGTCCTGCCAGCAGAAACTCTCGCCGCTGCGCGGCGACGAACCGCTGTTCATCCTCAGCGCCAACAGCCCGCTCAAGGTCATCGGACACTGAATGTGCCCGGCGGGGCGGCCAAGAGCCGGCCCGCATGAAGCGGCTGCGGACCCCGGTCCAGCATACTCACCCGCCTTACTAAAGACTGGTCATATTAGCGATTCGCGTATACGGTACACGCATGCGTTGGGAATGGGTGCCTGGGTGCTCGTCAGGCAAGCATCGATGTCCTGAGTAAACCGTGCCTTGCGTGCGGAGGTGCCCCAACCGAGCAGCAGGTATTGTCGTTGACGATCAACGAGTGCCTCACCGCGCGGATCCGTCCGCACCTTTGAGACCCGGCGATCGCCACCGCTTCCGGACGCGGATTGCGCGCACGCCTGGGTCGGTCTCGATTCAGGAAAATGCAGAAACAGCGCGCCGAAAGGCGCGCAGGCTGTAGACCGGGGACCTTCGACATGCCGCGAGACCACTGGAAATTCGAGGGCGTGCTGGCCGCGCCTGATCGTGTCGGCTTTCTGCCGGACCTGCCGCTTCCCCACCACGACCCCACGACACCGCTGGCGATCGCCGACATGGCCGACGCTTTCGGCGTCACCCATCGCACGCTGCATTTCTACGAGGAAAAGGGGCTGCTCACCGCCGCCCGCATGGGACCGATGCGGGTCTACAACGAAGATCACATTCGCCGCATGGCGGTCATCAATGCCTGCCGCGAAATCGACATGCCGATCTCGACCATCCTGGAACTGCTGACTGCCCTTGCGGGCACCGAGGAACAGGCCGAAGCGGACAAGCTGTTTCGAGACGCCCTGCTTGCCCGAAGGCGCGAACTCGCCGCCCAGCAGGCCAACCTGCGCCGGCAGATGCAGCGCATCACCGAACTGCTCGAAACCACCGACGGAGGCGAAGCCACCGACGAGGACGGCCATGTCCATCTCTCGCCGATCGAAAGCGAATGCCTGACCTTCATGGCCGACGGTTATCCGGCGGCGCGCATCGCCGGGCTGATGGACATGGACGTGGCGGCAGCGCTCACCCTTGAGGCCGGCATCATCCGCAAGTTCGGCGCCAACAACCGCTTCCAGGCGATCGCCAAGGCGGTGCTTTCAGGCATGATCTCGGCGGAATAGCGCGAACACGGCCGCTACCCCGATGCCTTGCCGTCAGCATCCTCGTGCGCCACGGGGACGAGGTCGCGTTGCGCCTCGCCTAAGTCGCGACGCTCTCCCGCAGCCCCTACCCGCAGGCCGCCACACTAAGGCACGCCGAACAGCTTACCGGTCCGCGCGGCACAATTCACTTGAACGACTGACATTGCGGTGTCGTCATTGCCACGTGCGTGTTACGAGGGCGCCTGAACAAATACGGATGAGAGACCCCGATGCTTCCCTGGATAGAGCTGGACCGCGCAACCATTCCCGGCGACGGCGACGAGCTGCGCCTGAAGCAGCGCGGGCAGGAATTCTCGATCATGCTCGGCTCGAACGAGCTGATGAACAGCCGGTTGAGCGGCTCGGAGGAAGCGCTGGCGACGCTCGCCCACGAGCGCATCGCCGGCCGGAAAAACCTGAGCATGCTGATCGGCGGCCTTGGCATGGGCTTTACCCTGCGCGCAGCGCTTGGCGTCGTGCCCGAGGATGCGCGGGTGGTGGTCGCCGAACTGGTGCCGGCCGTCGTCGACTGGGCGCGTGGCCCGATGGCGGAGCTGCACAAAGGCACGCTTGATGATCCCCGCGTCGATATCCATGTCGGCGATGTCGGCGCACTGATCCGCTCGAAGAAGGCCGCCTATGACGCCATCCTGCTCGATGTCGACAATGGCCCCGACGGCCTGACGCGCCCTTCCAACGACAGCCTCTACAGCCACACCGGCCTTCGCGCCGCGCAAGCCGCCCTTCGGCCCGGCGGCGTGCTCTCCGTCTGGTCGTCGGCCCCCGACAGCGCCTTCACCCGCCGCCTGCGCGAAGTCGGCTTTGCCACCGACGAGGTGAACGTGCGCGCCAACGGCAAACGCGGCGGCGCCCGCCACATGATTTGGATGGCGACGAAGCGCTAGCGCATGCGGCTCATTTGGCAGATCAGATCATCTGCGCTTTTCGATAGGCCTCGACAATGTCTTCGAGCGGCACCCCGTCGAGCGTAACGCCGGCGATGCGGCAGTTGGAAAAGGCCGCCCCGGAGAGATTGATATTCTGGAATTGCGCTCCGGACAGATTAACGTCGTTCACGTACCAGCCCGTCATGTTGCTATCGTTGAACTTGGCGCCGGAAAAATTGATCTGATTGAACGATGTTGCCGACAGATTGGCGTCGTTGAAACGTGATCCCGCCAGGTCGGTGTCGTTGACATCCAGCCTTTGCGTCGTGCGATGGAACTTTATCTCATTGCCCTCGGCCGAGAAAAGAAGCGGCTTGTCGCCCGCATCCTGGCCGACCGCTGCGGAAAGCGCGTTCCAATCTTTCACCCCAAATTGCTTTGCAATCAATTCCAGGCAGTCGCTGTGCGACAGGTCTATCTTGCGATCACTGAGCGCCTGTCGCAGGGCTTTCGCCATGCTTTTGATACCAGCGGTTCTAAGCATTCCAGTTCCTCCAGGGGCAACCAAATGTCAGAGCTCACATTGCTGACCGACGGCCCAAGGGCTGGAAGTCGAACGGCGGTATCACATAGGTGTTTTCACCATACCAAACGTGGCGTGAGCGGCGGGCAACACAAGGCCATCACGAATTAGTATAGGCCGAATCTGGATTGTCAATGAAGCCAACGGCCCGAGCGCGACACGCGAGCTGCGTGCGAACGGCGCCGCCCCTTCCTCAGGGATCCGCCCCGCCTAGCGAACGATCGTCAGCCGCTCCGCCGCCCGCGTGATCGCGGTATAGAGCCAGCGCTCGCGGGTATCGCGAAAAGCCCAGCTCTCGTCGAAGAGCACGACATTGTTCCACTGCGAGCCCTGCGCCTTGTGCACCGTCAGCGCATAGCCGTAGTCGAACTCGTCGTAGCGCTTGCGCGTCGTCCAGGGGATCTCGCCCTCGACATCCTCGAAGGCCGCCTTCAAGAGCTTGATCTTGGCGGCACCGCGATCCATGTCGTCGTCTTCCGGCCGGATCATCAGGTTGATGCCAGGCTTCACCGTCTCCTTGGACGAGCTCATCACCTGCCAGAGCGAGCCGTTGAGCAGGCCCTTGGCCGGATCGTTCCTGAGGCAGACGAGCTTGTCGCCGGATTGCGGGTAGTCGCTGGTGAAGCCCTTCAATTCGCGAAGGCGCTGGTTGTAGCGCCGGCGGGTCTTGTTGGTGCCGACCAGAACCTGGTCGGCCTCGAGCACCAGTTCCTGGTTGACCTGGCCGCGACCAATCACCTGCGTGGTGCCGTAGTCGCCGTGCATGATTTCCTTGCCTTCGCGCACCTGCATCGCCAGCTGGATGATCGGGTTGTCGCGCGCCTGGCGGTGAATGTCCGTCAGCAGATAGTCCGGCTCCTGGTTGGTGAAGAAGCCGCCGCCCGTAACCGGCGGCAGCTGGCCGGGGTCGCCGAGCACGAGGATCGGCGTGCCGAAGCTCATCAGGTCCTTGCCGAGCGCCTCATCCACCATCGAGCATTCGTCGACGATGATCAGCGCCGCCTTGGCGACCGGGCTCTGACGGTTGATCGCAAACATCGGCGCGATCGAGGTCTTGCCGGTCTCCTCGTCGGACACCTCTTCCTCGCCGCGCGGCCGGTAGATCAGCGAGTGGATGGTCTTGGCGTTGCTCGCCCCCTTGGAGCGCAGCACCTGCGCGGCCTTGCCGGTAAAGGCGGCAAACAGCACGTCGCCATCGACATGTTCGGCAAAGTGCCGGGCCAGCGTCGTCTTGCCGGTACCGGCATAGCCGAACAGCCGGAAGAGCGGCGAGCGGCCCTCTTTCAGCCATTGCGAAACGGCCTTCAGGGCCTCGTCCTGTTGCGGTGCGAATTGCATGAGGCTGAGTGTCAGGATTCGGGCCGCACACGCAAGCCCGGAATTGCGGCCCCACAGGAGGGCCAGAGACAACCGGCATCGCGAACATCACCGCCGCGCGCAAAATTACCCCGTAAAATCAAGCTCGCGCCTCGTTACCGCGCCTGGCAGCAGGGCTTTCGGCCGGCGGAATTTGTTCACGTTTTTTTCTCATTTCGACGCCTGCCCGCATGGCGTTTGCCTTCCCCGCTGTCGATCCTGTGGCACTTTCTTGCTCTGCCTCTTGAATGCAACGCCGCATTGTTGCAAACGAGCGTGACGTGATGGCGCCCGCGGTCCTGCTGGCGAAGACCATCGCTCTAAGCCCGTCAAGGCCGGCCCCGATGGCCGTTCCCGCCTTTCCGGGTCATGCCGGAGAGTGCCCGTGAAAACCGACAAGCCAGCTGCGCCGCCCACCCCGGACAAGGTCGGCATCGGTCGGCTCGCGCCGTGGCTGCAATGGAGCCTGCTTTTGGCAGTCTCGATCGTCCTTGCCTCCTTCTTCGAATTCATCGGCCTTCCCGCCGGGCTGCTCATGGGCCCGATGCTGGCCGCCGTGCTCGTCGGCATGAATGGCGGCACCATCCGGTTGCCGCGCCAGCTGTTCTTCTGCGTGCAGTTCATATTGGCGATGATGATTGCCGGCGCCATGACGCCCGGCATGCTCGCCACCTTCTCCGGCAACTGGCCGCTGTTTCTCGCGGTCATCCTCTCGGTCATCGCCGTCAGCACGCTCTGCGGCTGGGTGATCACCCGCATGCGCATCCTGCCGGGCACGACGGCCATCTGGGGCTCGTCGGCAGGCGCCGCCTCGACCATGCTGCTGATGGCCGACGCCTATGGCGCCGATGCGCGCCTCGTCGCCTTCATGCAGTATCTGCGCGTGATCTTCGTCGCCAGCACCGCGACCGTGGTTGCGCATATGTGGGTCACCGGCGCCGAAGTCGAGCAGACCACCCATTGGTTCGCGCCGATCGATGGCCTGCTCTTCCTCGAGACCATCGCCGTCGGGCTTGGCGCAGCGCTTGCCGGCCGCTTTCTGCGCGTGCCAGCCGGCGCCTTCCTGCTGCCCTTCCTTCTCGGCGCCGTGCTCAATGTCTCGGGCGTCATGACCACCGCGCTGCCGCAATGGCTGCTGGCGATCTGTTTTGCCATGCTCGGCTGGAACATCGGCCTTGGCTTCACCCGCCAGATCCTCATCCATGCCCGCCGCGCGCTGGTGCCGACGATCATCTCGATCGTCGTGCTGATCTCGTTCTCCGGCCTGCTCGCCCTGCTTCTGATCAAGGTGGTCGGCATCGATCCGCTGACCGCCTATCTCGCCACCAGCCCCGGCGGGCTCGACTCGATCGCCGTCATCGCCGCCTCGAGCAATGTCGACCTCTCCTTCGTCATGGCGCTGCAGACCGCCCGCCTTCTGATCATCACCATGATCGGCCCGACGCTTGCCCGCTTCGTCGCCGACCGGGCTTGACGATGCTGGCCCGGCACGTTTCCAATGCGCTGCCGGGAGGAGACAGGTGAAGACGCTCAGAATCTACGGACCGTCGGGAGCCGCGCTTCCCTTCGACCTGCGCGACATCCTGCAACGCCTCGCACCGCGCTCGCTGGGCGCGTCGTGGAAAGTTTCCGCGGTCGACGCAGGCTATCAATGGTTCGATGCCACCGGTCCCGGCGGCGACGTTCTCGAGACTTGGGCCCAGTCCGGCAGCATGGTCGAGGGCCGGCAGCTGGCCGCCGCTGCGCAAGACGTTCTGCAAGTCATCTGGGGAGAGTTTACCGGCTTCCTGCCGAGCGCTCCGGACAGACCCTGGATCATCGTTCGCGCCATCGACAGCACGTTTTACGAAATCACCACGGATGACGAGACAGTTCTGCAACGTGTAGAAACCGGCTTCCAGGGCGTTCGCCGTTCTGATGCCCCTTGGAAACCAGCCGGTTAGCAGCATTGGCCCCTCCCTCACGAAAAACGTCCGCGATGTTCAGGCGCTTTCCGCCGATCGCGCAGCGAAGCGCGCCATCACGGTAGCGACCGCTTCCTTGGTCAGCCGCACGCGTGGCAGCTCGGCCGATTGTTCATGAACCAGCAGCCAAAGATCCGGGGCCAATGGCGGCACCTGCGGCAACAGTGGCGTGAAGCCTGCCGCTTCGGCCGCAAAGGCCGGAAGCACGGCAAAACCGAGCCCGTTTTTCACCGCCGCCATCTGCGCGCCGAGCGAAGAGAAACGCATCGCTGGCTGCAGGCCTGGGCATAGCGCTTCGAGCCAGGCGACCATGATCAGGTAGCTCAGCTCTTCGCTCCAGCCGACCAGCCGGTGGCGATGGAGGTCGGCAGGAGTGCCCGGCATGCCGTGGCGCGCGATGTAGCCGGGCGTCGCATAAAGGCCGAAGGCGAGCTGCCCCAGCCGGCGCTGGCGATAGTTGCCCTGCTGCGGCCGCACCAGACGCAGAACAATGTCGGCCGCTTCACCGACAAGCCGCACCGGGCGCACGCTCGAATGCATCTCCAGGCGGATGTCCGGATGCTCCAGCAGGAAGCCCGCTAGCCCCGGCATCAACACCTCCTGCCCCAACAGTTCCGGCACGTCGATGCGCACCGGGCCGGCGAGGTCGCTGTCCTTCTCCCGTGCCGTGCGCTCGAAGACCCGCATCTGCGCCTCGGCCCGCTCGGCCGGCGCCAAAAGCGCCTCGCCCGCCGGCGTCAGGTCATAACCGTCGCGGTGCGGCCGGAAAAGCCTGACCTGCAACGCCGCCTCCAGCGCCTCGATCCGGCGCGACACGGTCGAGGCGCTGACGCTAAGCCTGGCGGAGGCCGCAGTCAGCGAGCGCGCATTGGCAACGGCCAGAAAGAACTTGAGATCGTTCCAATCCATCTTCGCTTTCCATTTTTGGAAACTGGTATTGCAGAAAGGTCTCTCGACCGAAATCGGAAAATCAAGCAGATTTTGGCGACATCTGGAGAGAGAACAGCATGACGATCAATATCGAGACCTTTCGATTTTCCGAATTTGGCGATCCGTCGGCACTCGCCTTCAACGCCGAGACGCTGGGCGACCCTGGACTCGGCGAAATCCAGATCCGCCATCTCGCCATCGGCGTGAACTACATCGACATCTACCACCGCCGGGGCTCGGCACCCTTGCCCCTGCCGAGCGGGATCGGCGTCGAGGGCGTCGGCGTGATCACCGCGCTTGGCGAAGGCGTCGAAGGCTTTTCGATCGGCCAACGCATCGCCTATGTGGGCGGCCCGCCCGGCGCCTATGCCACCCACCGCAACCTGCCCGCCGCCCGGGCGCTGGCGCTGCCGGAGGAACTGGAGGCCCGAGAGGTCGCAGCCCTCGTCTTCAAGGGTTTGACCGTCGAATACCTGATCCGGCGTTGCGTTGCCGTGAAGCCCGGCGACACGGTGCTCTTCCACGCGGCCGCCGGCGGCGTCGGCTCGATTGCCTGCCAGTGGCTGAGCCACATCGGCGCCACCGTCATCGGCACCGTCAGCTCCACGGAGAAAGCCGAGATCGCCCGGACCAATGGCTGCCATCATGTCATCCTTTACGGCCAAGAGGATTTCCGGGCCCGCGTCGGCGAAATCACCGGCGGCAAGGGTGTCGATGTCGTCTATGATTCCGTCGGCGCCGACACTTTCGCCAGGTCGCTCGACTGCCTGCGCCCGCGCGGCACGCTGGTTTCCTTCGGCGCTTCCTCCGGTCCCGTTCCGCCGCTCGACGTCGCCTCGCTCTCGGCCAAGGGCTCGCTCTATGTCACCCGCCCCTCGATCGCCCATTACACCGCCGACCGCGGCGAGTACGAAGCGGCAGCGCGGGAGCTGTTCGGCGCCATGCAGGCAGGCGTCGTTCGTGCGCCTGCCATCACCAGCTATCCGCTTTTCGACGCCCCAAGGGCACAGGAAGACCTGGAGGCCCGGCGGACGACCGGATCGGTGGTTCTGATACCCTGAGCGGATCGCCACCAGCTGGTATCCTTGTCACCCTCTCACCGGCCACGCGATGAACATCGCGTGGCCGGTTGCGTCCTATGGCCCGAGCGGAGACAGGGCCACCCCAAACTTCCGCCCGTTCTCCGGGAATAAATCCTGTGCGTGTCGTGTCTTACGGTTGGATCTGCACCATGCGGCTCCCGCGGAAACGGGACGAGGAGGCTTTTCGCCCGTTTCCGGACAGGAAAACCATCTTGAGGAAGGACAATTGCCATGAGAACGTTTCCACTGACGATCGCCATGCTGCTTGCGGCCAGCGTCACGGCTTTCGCCGCGCCGCCGGTCAAGGAAGTCGAGACCGCCAAGGGCAAGGTGCTGGCCGGAGAAAACGGCATGACGCTCTACACCTACAAGGACGATCATGGCGGCATGTCCATGTGCTACGACGATTGCGCCAAGAACTGGCCGCCATTCATGGCCGAGGCGAGCGCCAAGGCAGATGGCGCCTATACGCTCGTCGAGCGTAAGGACGGCAAGAAGCAGTGGGCCAAGGACGGCATGCCGCTCTACTTCTTCATCAAGGACAAGAAGATGGGTGACATGACCGGCGACGGCATGAAGAAGGGCGAATGGAATGTCGCCAAGCCGTAACGGCGGCAACGAGGATGCGGGGGAACACCCCGCCTCCGACCGGTTCGAAGAGGATGTGCTGGCCCTGGTGCCGGCACTGCGGCGCTATGCCCGCAGCCTGGTGCGCTCGGACCCGGATGGCGAGGACCTGTTGCAGGATTGCGTGGAGAAGGTGCTTTCGCGCCGCGCGCAGTGGCGCGGCGTGAACCTGCGCGCCTGGGCCTTCACCATCATGACCAATCTCGGCCGCAACCGGCACCGCTATGTGGCGATGCACCCGCAGGTGGCGCTGGACGAGGACCTGGGCCTTGAGGCCGAGACCCACGAGAGCGACCCGCTGGAGCGCTCGCGGCTGGAAAGGGCACTGAACGGCCTCTCCACGGAGAACCGCTCGGTGCTGATGCTCGTGGTGATCGAAGGATACCGCTACCAGGACGTGGCCGAGATGATGGCCATACCGATCGGCACCGTGATGTCGCGCCTGTCGCGCGCGCGGCGCCAGCTTGCAGAAGCCATGAAGGACGACAATGTGATCAGCATGCGGAGACCGAAATGACGGAAGGCCACAACACCGTCTCCGAAGACGACCTGCACGCCTATGTCGACGGCGCCCTTGGCCCGCGCGAGCGGTTGCGGATCGAGCAATGGCTCGAGCAGAACCCCGCGCAGGCCGACGAGGTCCGGCAATGGCGGGCGCAGGCGGTCGAGTTGCGCGCGCTCTTTGCCGGCTATGCCCGCAGCGACGCCGATGACCGGGCGCTGCTTCTCAGCAACGGCAGCGAACGCCCGCAACAGCACGTCGTCAAGGACACCCGATCGTTTGCCGGCATCGCCCGCGCCATCGCCGCCGGGCTGGCGCTGTTTGTCGCCGGCGGCCTCACCGGCCTCTACGCGCCTTCGCTGCTCTCACCCGAGCAAAAGCCCCGGCTGACGCAGACGGCCGACAGCCTGCCGCGCCAGGCGCAATCGGCCTTCCTGGTCTATGCCAGCGAAGTGCGCCATGCCGTCGAAGTCGGCGCCGACGACCAGACCCATCTCGCCACCTGGCTCGGCAAGCGTCTCGATCATCCGCTCTCGATCCC
The DNA here is from genome assembly GCF_000799055.1 of Ensifer sp. ZNC0028. Classification (NCBI taxonomy): domain Bacteria; kingdom Pseudomonadati; phylum Pseudomonadota; class Alphaproteobacteria; order Hyphomicrobiales; family Rhizobiaceae; genus Ensifer; species Ensifer sp. ZNC0028. The sequence goes on along the minus strand of NZ_JTLA01000130.1, from coordinate 2,114 downwards.
CGATCTCTCCTCGCTCGGCTTCTCGCTGGTCGGCGGCCGGCTGCTGCCGGTCAACGGCAAGGCGGGCGCGATGTTCATGTATGAGGATGGCACCGGCCGGCGGCTGACGGTGCTGCTCGGCCGCAACGACGACAACCGCGAAACCTCGTTCCGCATCGACGAGAACGACGGCGTCGAGACCTTCTACTGGATCGACGGCCCGCTCGGCTACGCCGTCACCGGCGAGGTGCCGCGCGATCTGCTGCAGCAGGTGGCGGATGAATGCTACCGGCAGTTCGAAAAGAGCGAGGCGACGAAGAGCTGAGGACCAAGCGCGCCTGCTGCTCCGGCCTTGTTGGCGAGCCGCATCAGAGTGTTACGGTCGGCTCCGCACACTTGCTTTACCCAACGTAACCCGAGACGCCCCCGTGGCCAAAATCGCAGGGACGCTTACGGTTGTCGGCATGGCTCAGGTGCTGGCACCTTTCGCCACGAGATAGGCCGAAAACATGTCGGCCATCGCATCCGCATAGGCCTCGATCTCCGCATCGCTGCGCGCCGTTCCCGAAAAGTCTTTCCCCACCGTCGTCATCGTCGTCATGATCAGGTCGCCGGCAAGTTCTCTGGTGTCGGCGGGTGCGTTCGGAAGAAGCTCGATCATGAACCGGTCGATGAGCGGATCGTTGGCCTCCTTGGCTTCCCGGGCTTCGGGCGCATCGCGATAAAGCGGTGCCGCGTCGCCCAGGGCAACCCGAACGGCCGCCTCCTCGCATTCCGAGCGCAGGAAGGCGTGAACCAGGCACCGCAGCCGATCGAGTGGCGCGCGCGACCCGTCGCTGAGGATCGTCGCCAGCAGCCCCGACGTCTGCCGCCACTCGTCGCTTTGCAGGCGAAACAGGATCGCGCCCTTGTTGGGAAAATACTGGTACAGCGACCCGACGCTGACGCCAGCCCGCTCGGCGACGCGGGCCGTGGTAAATCGCTGCGCGCCCTCCTCCTCCAAAACCTGAACAGCAGCCTGGAGAATGGCCCTAACCAGCTCGTTCGAGCGCGCCTGCTTGGGCGCTTTTCGTGAAGAAATACGGACACTTGATCTGTTTGCCATTGGCAGCGCCTGCAATGCGATTAGCGAATGCGACGAATTATTCGTATTTTTCTTCGTGAACGCAAGCCCATCGAAAACGAAGGAACATCCGATGTCCACGCTTACCAGCCAACCTCTCCAGGGCCTTCTCGACCGTCTGTTCGACGAGGCCGATGCCGCGACCAGCCCCGCAGTCGCGCAACTGCCCGCAGGCGAACGCGAACGATTGCTTCACAGCAAGACCGAATATCTGCAGCTCTACGGGCTCTTGAAGGACCTGTGGCTGCCGGTTTCGCGTCAGACCGGCAACCTCCTCTACATGCTCGCCCGCGCAAGCCGCGCCCACAGGATCGTCGAGTTCGGAACGTCCTTCGGCATTTCGACGCTCTTTCTCGCAGCGGCGCTGCGCGACAATGGCGGCGGCGAGCTGATCACCAGCGAATTCGAACCGGCGAAGGTGGCGCGGGCCGGACAGAACCTCGCGGCAGCCGGTCTCGACGATCTCGTAGAGATCCGGCAAGGCGACGCGCTGACGACTTTCGCCGACCTTCCCGATGCGATCGACCTGGTGCTGCTCGACGGGGCAAAACCGATCTACCTCGACGTCTTCAGGCTGATCGAGCCTCGCCTGCGCCCAGGTGCCCTGATCATCGCCGACGACGCCGACAGTTGCCCCGAATATCTCGACTACATCCGCTCGGCCTCCGGCACCTACCTGTCGACGCCGTTTGCCGAGGACATCGAAGTGACGATGCGCCTCGCCTGATAGGCGCCATCGCCTCACGGACCCGCGTGGTCCGCCCAATCAAGGAGAACAGCAATGCATGTATTCGTAACGGGCGCGACCGGCTGGGTCGGGTCGGCCGTGGTCAGGGACCTGATCACGGCGGGGCACAGGGTGTCCGGCCTGGCGCGCTCCAGCGAAAAGGCCGTGGCGCTGGCCGCAACCGGGGCTTCGGTCGTCGAAGGCGGCCTTCAGTCCGCGGCGATCCTGCAGCGGGCCGCTGGCCAAGCCGATGCCGTCATCCACACGGCCTTCCGGCACGACTTC
>NZ_JTLA01000129.1:0-3592 GCF_000799055.1 Ensifer sp. ZNC0028 | reverse complement strand
CACAATTCGGTAAAAACAGGAATCCCTATTGAGTACAGACCCTAGCGCTTCAGATGGCGCGTCAGGCGCGCTTCCAGCAGGCTCCAGATGTTGCGCAGGATCTCGACCATGATGAGGTAGAGAATGGCTGCCCAGATATACATCTGGAAATCGAAGGTGCGGGAGAAGGCGTAGCGTGTTTCGCCCATGAGATCGAAGACGGTGACGATCGCGACGATCGCCGAGCCCTTGATCATCAGGATGATCTCGTTGCCGTAGGGGCGCAGCGCCACGATCATCGCCTGTGGCAGGATGATCTTCCAGAAGGCGACGCGCTGGGGAAGGCCGAGCGCGTCAGCCCCCTCGCGTTGGCCGCGCGGCACGCTCTCGATCGCGCCGCGCAGGATTTCCGCCTGGTAGGCTGCGGTGTTGAGCGTGAAGGCGAAGATCGCGCAGTTCCAGGCGTCACGGAAGAACCACCACAGGCCGACCGCTTCGAGCTGCGGGCGGAAGCTGCCGAGGCCGTAATAGATGAGGAACAGCTGTGCCAGCAGCGGTGTGCCGCGGAAAAAGTAGACATAGCCGTAGGCGAGCCACGACAGGACCTTGTTCTTCGACATGCGGGCAAAGGCGATCGGCAGCGACAGGATGGCGCCCATGACGATCGAAAGGCCGACCAGCATCAGCGTGACGCCGAGGCCGTTGATGAAACGCGGGCCGTACTTGGCGAACTTGTCCGGATCCCATCCGCCGACGACCGTCAGGAAGATGCCGACGCCGAGCGCCAGCCAGATGCCGAGCGCAACGCTGCCGACGAAGCGGGTGAGCGTATAGGGCTTCGGCGGAACCGGTGGCGGCGCCTGGGGCGGGATGATCGTTGCAATGACACTCATCGGCCCATCTCCGCACGCTTGGTTCGCCGTTCAATGTAGGAGAAGACGATCGAGGAAATCATCGCAAGGATGAGGAAGAGCACGCAGGCAACGCCATAGAATTCGAAAGCTTGCTTGGTCACGCGGGCGGCAATGCCTGTCTGGCGAAGGATGTCCGTCAGGCCGACGACGGAGACGAGGGCCGTGTCCTTGAGCAGCGCCATCCAGAGATTGCCGAGACCGGGCAGGGCGATGCGCACGAGCTGCGGCAGGATGATGAGGCGCATGGTGCGGCCGCGATGCAGGCCAAGGGCGTCACCGGCTTCGTATTGTCCATGCGGGATGGCCTTGAAGGCCGACAGCAGGACTTCCGAGCAATAGGCGGAGAAGACGACGCCGAGTGCGATCATGCCGGCGAAGAAGGCATTGATTTCGACCGGACCGTCGTAGCCGAGCGATGCCAGCAGCTGTTGAACGAGGATCTGCAGGCCGTAATAGACGATGAAGAGCGTCAGCAGTTCGGGCAGGCCGCGGAAGATGGTCGTATAGATGTTGGCGGCCAGCCGTACCGTGCGTTCTTCGGACTGTTTGCCGAGCGCGATGAAGAAGCCGATCAGCAGGCCGACGGGCAGCGTGGCGATGGCAAGGCTCGCGGTAATGACGAAGCCGTGGGCGATATCGTCGCCCCATCCGGTGTCGCCGCAGGCCAGAAGCGTGCCTGGTCCGAACCAGGTGAAGACCCCGACCGGGCCGCAGAATGGATCGACGATCGATCCGATCCAGGAGAGGATGGAATAGAAGCCGGCAAACAACCCGCTCATGTCAGAGATTTCCCCTTTTGCGCTGTTCTTATGCGTATCGATCGCGCTTTGTTTTAGGCTCTTGTCAAACAAAAACGGCGGAAGGGCAAGCCATCCGCCGTTGCAATTTTCGCATCAACCGACGTTTTTCCGGCATGATTCACTAGGAAATCGCACCGGAAACCGTCAATCAGCTGCCATAAACATCGAATGGGAAGTACTTTTCGTTGATTTCCTTGTACTTGCCGTTGGCGCGGATCGCCTCGATCGCCTTGTTGAACTTCTCGCGCAGCGCGTCGTCGCCCTTGCGGACCGCGATACCGGCGCCGTCGCCGTTGATAACCGGATCGATCGGCAGCGTGCCGAGCAGCTTGCAGCAGGCGCCGTCAGCGGTCTTCAGCCATTCCGAGAGCACGACCACGTCGTCGATGACCGCGTCGATACGGCCGTTGGCGATGTCGAGCTTGTACTCGTCAGCCGTCGGATAGAGCTTGATGTCCGCGCCCTTCATATGCGCTTCGGCATAGTTGGAGTGGGTGGTCGAGCCTTGCGCGCCGAGCGCCTTGCCCTGCAGAGCGGCGGCGGTCGCCTCGGTGATCGGCGAATCCTTCGGTACGACGATAGCCGGCGGCGTGTTGTAGTACTTGTTGGTGAAGTCGACCTTTTCCTTGCGCTCGGCGGTGATCGACATGGACGCGATGATGGCGTCGAACTTCTTGGCGATCAGCGCCGGGATGATGCCGTCCCAGTCCTGCGTCACGAAGGTGCATTCAGCCTTCATTTCCACGCACAGCGCCTTGGCGATGTCGATGTCGAAGCCCGTCAGCGTGCCGTCCGCTTCGAGGTTGTTGAAGGGCGGGTAGGCGCCTTCCGTGCCGATCACGACCTTTTCGCCATCGGCCATGGCCGAGCCTGCCATGAGCACGAAAACGGCAGCCGATGCGGCGGCTGCCAGCCGCTTGGAAATACGCATGATAGTCCTCTCTGTTGGCCGACATCCGCTTTTCTTGTTTTTCGCGGATGCCAATTTCAGCCGGGGCGTCTGCCGCCGGTTGTGGCGATATTCGTACTCTTTTCCACTAAAAATCAACAGGAAAGCGAAGGCGCTCAACGGGAATTGGGATTCGACCGATGATTGTGCTTTTCAGCGCCGGAGGAACATGAACGAGGCGTTCAGCGGCGGTTAATCTTGCCTCCGCTAGCCCTTGTCAAGGAACCGGTTCGCGGTTTGGGCGTTGCATTGGACCGCGCGTCTCGCGGTCAACACAAAAAAGCCGAAACCTTGGGTCAAGGCCCCGTAAGTATTCGTGTTCGCATTCCCTTCGTCAGCGTGTCATGGGTTGACGAGAGGATGCGGGCCAGGACCTCCCAGGAAGAGGAAGGAAGACAAAATGTCGATTCGATCCAAGCTGTTTGCGACCGTCGCGCTGCCGGTGCTGTCGGTGTCCGTGGCGGTTCCGCCTGCCGTGGCCGACAGCCTGATGAAGCCATTCGAGGTTGCACAGGAGGGCGGTGGCCAATCCGACCAGGAGCTGCTGCTGCAGCAACAGCGCCAGGCGGAAGAAGAAGCCGCGCGCCAAGCCGCCGAGCAACAGCAGCGTGCTGCCGAGGAAGAGGCAGCGCGCCAGGCCGCCGAACAGCAACGTGCCGCTGAAGAAGAGGCTGCACGACAGGCCGCCGAACAGCAGAAGGCCGCTGAGGAAGAAGCTGCGCGCCAGGCTGCCGAACAGCAGAAGGCTGCCGAGGAAGAGGCTGCCCGTCAGGCCGCCGAACAGCAGAAGGCCGCTGAGGAAGAAGCCGCCCGTCAGGCTGCTGAGCAGCAGAAGGCTGCCGAGGAGGAGGCTGCGCGCCAAGCTGCCGAGCAGCAGAAGGCTGCTGAGGAGCAGAAGGCTGCTGAAGAGCAGAAGGCTGCCGACGAGCAGAAGGCCGCCGAAGAGCAGA
>NZ_JTLA01000128.1:0-5467 GCF_000799055.1 Ensifer sp. ZNC0028 | reverse complement strand
GCGCGGCATCGCCATGGTGTTCCAGTCCTATGCGCTCTATCCGCACCTGTCGGTGAAGGACAACATGGGCCTTGGCCTGAAGCAGGCCGGCGCGCCGAAGGCGGAGATCGAGGACAAGGTCGGCAAGGCAGCGAGCATGCTGTCGCTCGATCCCTACCTCGCTCGTCGCCCGGCCGAGCTTTCCGGCGGCCAGCGCCAGCGCGTGGCGATCGGCCGCGCGATCGTGCGCGAACCGAAGCTCTTCCTGTTCGACGAGCCGCTTTCGAACCTCGACGCAGCCTTGCGCGTCAACACCCGGCTCGAGATTGCCCGGCTGCATCGCAGCCTGAAGGCAACGATGATCTACGTGACCCACGACCAGGTGGAGGCGATGACGCTCGCCGACAAGATCGTCGTCTTGAACGCCGGCCAGATCGAGCAGATCGGCTCGCCGATGGATCTCTACAATCGTCCGGCCAACGTCTTCGTCGCTGGCTTCATCGGCTCGCCGCAGATGAACTTCATCGAGGGCGCCCGGCTCGGCGATGTCAAAGCCAAGACGATCGGCATCCGCCCGGAGCACATGGCGCTTTCGCGCGAGAGCGGCGACTGGAAGGGCAAGGTGGTGCATGTCGAGCACCTCGGCGCCGATACCATCGTCTACATCGACAGCGAGCAGGTCGGCACCATCACCGTCCGCCTCTTCGGCGAACATCGCTACGCGCCTGACGACATCGTCTATGCGACGCCGACGGTCGGCGCCATGCACCGTTTCGGCGACGACGACCGCGTTCTCGCCTGATCCGCTTTGAGGCCGAGGCCTCATCACAGCTACGTGAAAAGCAACCGCCATGGGCTTAAACCCCTGTGGCGGTTGATTTATTTTTTGATTGTCCGTGCTGAACGACTCTGTTGCGCCGCAAAGCAATTTAACATACATTTGTGTTTGTATATTAGCTTTCCGGTATTTTCCCCAAGCGATACCGGTTCTGCTCCCCTTCACTTCCGGACCGTACGGGCACCTTGCGAGATGCACCTGTCGCCTGCGGTCACCGAATATGGACATCGCTATGCGCATGAACCGACCGACACTGGCCGCCGCCTTGGCAACTGTGATTCTTCTTTCCGGCTGCCAGAAAGAGGAAGCACAACAGGGCGCCGCCGCATTCCCACCGTCCGCCGTCGCGGTCTTCACGACCAAGGCCGAAACCCTGCCGATCACCAACGAGCTGCCGGGCCGCATCGCCGCGACCCGCGTCGCCGAGGTCCGTCCGCGCGTTTCCGGCATTGTCGTCGAACGCGTCTTCCAGCAGGGCTCCAAGGTCAATGAGGGCGATGTGCTTTACCGCATCGATCCTGCGCCCTTCCGCGTTCAGGTCGAAAAGGCGGAGGCAACGCTTCGGCGCGCCCAATCCATTCGCCAGCAGGCCCAGCAGAAGGCCGATCGCCAGGAACAACTGAGGAAGGCGAACGTCGTCGCCGCGCAGCAATTGGAAGATGCGGCTGCGCTGCTTGCGACCGCCGACGCCGATGTCGCGATCGCCGAAGCCGGCCTCGCAGCGGCCAAGCTCGACCTGCAATATGCCGACGTGACCGCACCGATCAGCGGCCGCATCGGCCGTGCGCTGATCACCGAAGGCGCGCTCGTCAGCACCAACAGCTCGGAAAACCTCGCGACGATCCAGCAGCTCGACCCGCTCTACGCCGACTTCACCCAGTCGGCGACCGACCTCATCCGCCTGCGCAAGGCGCTCGAGGACGGCAAGATGATGAACGGCGACGGCGAGGAAGCCGAAGTCCAGCTCGTGCTCGACGACGGCACGGCCTACGAGCACAAGGGCAAGCTCCTGTTCTCGGAAGCCGCCGTCGATGCGACGACCGGCCAGGTAACCCTGCGCGGTGAGTTCCCGAACCCCGACAACGACCTGCTTCCCGGCATGTATGTTCGCGTGCTCGTGCAGCAGGGCGTCGAGAAGGACGCGATCACCGTTCCGCAGCAGGCCGTCCAGCGCAACAACGCCGGCCAGTCGCAGGTCTATATCGTCGGCGCCGACAACAAGGTCGAGTTCCGCAACGTGACCCTCGGCCGCACGATCGGCACCCGCTGGCAGGTGACCTCCGGTCTCAAGGCCGGCGAGAAGATCATCGTCGAGGGCTTCCAGAAGATCGGCCCCGGTGCCCCCGTCGAACCGACGGACTGGAACCCGGACGCCAAGCCGACTGCCGAAGCAGCGCAGACGACGGCCTCTGCCGACGAAAAGCCCGCTGAAGCCACAAAGTGAGTGCTGATTAATGCCCAGTTTTTTCATCGACAGGCCTATTTTTGCCTGGGTGGTGGCGATCTTCATCATGCTCGCCGGCATCATCGCGATACCGCTTCTGCCGGTATCGCAATATCCTGATGTCGCACCGCCGCAGATCTCCATCAACACGAGCTATCCCGGGGCGTCGTCCCAGGACACCTACCAGAGCGTCACTCGGCTGATCGAAAATGAGCTGAACGGCGTCGAAGGCCTGCTCTATTTCGAGTCGACTTCCAGCGCCTCCGGCTCGGTCGAAATCAGCGCCACCTTTGCACCGGGCACCGACCCGGGACAGGCGGCCGTCGACATTCAGAACCGCGTTCGCCGCGTCGAACCGCGCCTGCCCGATTCGGTCAAGCGCCAGGGCGTGCAGGTCGATGAAGCCGGCTCCGGCTTCCTGATGATCGTCGCGCTCACCTCGACCGACGGCCAGATGGATGCCATCGCTCTCGGCGACTATCTCAGCCGCAACGTTCTGAACGAAGTCCAGCGCGTGCCCGGCGTCGGCCGTGCGCAGCTGTTTGCCACCGAACGCTCGATGCGCATCTGGCTCGATCCGGACAAGATGCTCGGCCTCAACCTGACGGCCGGCGACGTGACCAATGCGATCCAGGCCCAGAACGCACAGATCGCATCGGGTTCGATCGGCGCCCAGCCGAACCCGATCACACAGCAGATCAGTGCCCCCGTCGTCGTCAAGGGCCAGCTGTCGAGCGCCGAGGAATTCGGAGCGATCGTGCTTCGCGCCAATCCGGACGGTTCCTCCGTTCGGCTGCGCGATGTCGCCCGCGTCGAAATCGGCGGCGAGAGCTATGCGTTCTCGACCCGCCTGAACGGCAAGCCGTCTGCGGCTATCGCCGTGCAGCTGTCGCCGAGCGGCAACGCCATGTCGACATCGGCCGCGATCAAGGAGCGCATGGACGAACTGTCGAAGTTCTTCCCGCAGGGTCTCGAGTATTCGGTTCCCTACGACACTTCGCCGTTCGTTGCCGTTTCGATCGAGAAGGTGCTTAAGACGCTGCTCGAAGCCGTCGCGCTCGTCTTCGTCGTGATGTTCCTGTTCCTGCAGAACATCCGCTACACCATCATCCCGACGCTCGTCGTACCGGTCGCCCTGCTCGGCACCTGCGCGGTGATGCTGGCGATGGGCTTCTCGATCAACGTGCTCACCATGTTCGGCATGGTGCTGGCGATCGGTATTCTCGTCGACGATGCGATCATCGTCGTCGAAAACGTCGAACGCATCATGTCCGAAGAGGGACTGACGCCGAAGGATGCAACCCGCAAGGCGATGAAGCAGATCACCGGCGCCGTCATCGGCATCACGCTGGTTCTGGCTTCGGTGTTCATTCCGATGGCCTTCTTCCCGGGCGCCGTCGGCGTGATCTATCGCCAGTTCTCGCTGACGATGGTCGTGTCGATCCTGTTCTCGGCGCTGCTTGCCCTGTCGCTGACGCCAGCCTTGTGCGCCAGCTTCCTCAAGCAGGTTCCCAAAGGCCACCACCACGCCAAGCGCGGCTTCTTCGGCTGGTTCAACCGCTCGTTCGACAAGACCTCACATGGCTATAGCGGCATCGTGAAGCGTCTGGTCCACCGGACCGGCCGTTACATGATCGTCTATGTCGCCGTGCTTGCCGGCCTCGGCTGGCTGTTCATGAAGCTGCCGTCGTCGTTCCTTCCGGACGAAGACCAAGGCTTCGTGATCGTCATGATGCAGCTCCCCTCCGAGGCGACGGGCAACCGTACGACCGAGGTGGTTGAGCAGGCCGAGAACATCTTCGGCACGGAGCCGGCTGTCGAACGCATCATCGCGATCAACGGCTTCTCCTTCTTCGGCACCGGACAGAACGCAGCGCTCGCCTTCGTGACGCTGAAGGACTGGAGCGAACGCGACGCCGACAATGCTGCCCAGTCGATTGCCATGCGGGCAACGATGGCGATGAGCCAGATCAAGGATGCGATCAGCTTCGCGCTGTCGCCGCCGGCGATCCAGGGACTCGGCACCACAGGCGGCTTCTCCTTCCGTCTGCAGGATCGCGGCGGTCTCGGCGAGGCGGCTCTGTCGCAGGCCCGCGACCAGCTTCTCGGCCTTGCGGCTGAGAGCAAGATCGTCACCGGCGTTCGTTTCGAAGGCATGCCCGATGCGGCTCAGGTCAGCGTGACCATCGACCGCGAGAAGGCCAACACCTTCGGCGTGACCTTCGCCGATATCAACTCGACGATCTCGACCAACCTTGGCTCGTCCTATGTCAACGACTTCCCGAATGCCGGCCGCATGCAGCGCGTGACGGTGCAGGCGGACGAGGGTCAGCGCATGCAGACGACTGATCTGCTGAACCTCAACGTTCGCAACGCCAATGGCGGCATGGTGCCGCTCTCGGCCTTTGCGACCGTCGAGTGGGTCAAGGCATCGACCCAGACGATCGGCTACAACGGCTACCCGTCGGTGCGTATCAGCGGCGAAGCAGCCCACGGCTACTCGTCGGGTGACGCGATCGCCGAGATGCAGAGGCTTGCGGGCGAGCTCCCGGCAGGCTTCGGCTACGAGTGGACCGGCCAGTCCCTGCAGGAAATCCAATCCGGTACCCAGGCGCCTCTCCTGATCGCGCTGTCGTGCCTTCTGGTCTTCCTGTGCCTTGCCGCCCTCTATGAGAGCTGGTCGATCCCGGTCGCGGTGATCATGGTCGTTCCGCTCGGCGTCATCGGCTCGGTTCTCGCCGTGATGATGCGCGACATGCCGAACGACGTGTACTTCAAGGTCGGCCTGATCGCGATCATCGGCCTCTCGGCCAAGAACGCGATCCTGATCATCGAGTTTGCCAAGGAACTGCGCGAGCAGGGCAAGTCGCTGATCGACGCGACGCTGGAGGCGGCACACTTGCGCTTCCGGCCGATCCTGATGACGTCGCTGGCCTTCACGCTCGGCGTTCTGCCGCTGGCGATCGCCACGGGTGCCAGCTCCGGCAGCCAGCGCGCCATCGGCACGGGCGTCATGGGCGGGATGATCTCGGCAACGGTGCTCGCCATCTTCTTCGTTCCTGTATTCTTCGTGTTCGTCACGAAGCTCTTCAGCCGAAAGAAGGTGGAAAACACACCGACAGCCGCAGAAAACCCCACACCCGCCGAGTAAAACAAGATTGGACGGCCCGCCTCTGGCGGGCCGTCGCATGAGGAGGAATCAATGC
>NZ_JTLA01000127.1:0-6383 GCF_000799055.1 Ensifer sp. ZNC0028 | reverse complement strand
ACAATTCGGTAAAAACAGGAATCCCTATTGAGTACAGACCCTAGCCGGCGCTCTCCTTGGCATGCTGGAACTTGTAGGCCAGCGCCTCCGGCAGCCGCCGCGGGCGGCCCTGAGCATTGATCACGGCGATGATCACCTTGGCAGCGATCAGCAACTGTTCGCCGCGGCGAATTTCCTGCTGCAGCACCATCTTGGCGCCCCCGGCCTTCTCCGTGACGGTCGTGATCGTCAGGATGTCGTCCATGCGCGCCGGCGCCTTGAAGTCGATCTCCATGCGGTGGACGACGAAGACGAGGCCCTCGCTGTCGCCCTCGATCGCCAGCGTCGCCTGTTCGACGCCGAGCAGCCGCAGGAAATCGGTGCGGGCGCGCTCCATGAAGTGCAGGTAGCGGGCGTGGTAGACGACGCCGGAAAAGTCGGTGTCTTCGTAATAGACGCGCTGGATCAGCTGATGGCCGTTTTCGGTCAGTTCGCCTGCAAGCGAGATCAGGGACATACTTTTCTCCGAAAGAATTTCCCGTTTCCTGTGCAGGAACAAAAAGCCGTTTGCAAGCATTGCAGCCTTGTCACAATCCTATCCTATCACGTGACGGACTTCCTTTGCGATCAGGAGAACGTGCATGAAGATTGCGATTCTCGGCGGCGACGGTTTCGTCGGCTGGCCCACGGCCCTTCATTTGTCCGATGCCGGTCACGACGTTCATATCCTCGACAATCTCTCCCGCCGATGGATCGATACGGAACTGGGCGTGCAGTCGTTGACGCCGATGGATTCGATCCAGGAACGCACCCGCATCTGGCATGCCGAAACCGGCCGCCGCATCCATTTCAACCTGATCGATCTTGCCCGCGACTACGAGCTTCTGAAGAACTGGCTCGCCGAACATCGCCCTGATGCCATCGTGCATTTTGCCGAGCAGCGAGCCGCCCCCTATTCGATGAAGAGCGACCGCCACAAGAACTACACGGTCAACAACAACGTCAACGCCACGCACAATCTCCTGAACGCATTGGTCGAGCTCAGCCTCGACGCCCACCTGGTTCATCTCGGCACCATGGGCGTTTACGGCTACTCCACCATCGGTGCGGCAATCCCCGAGGGTTATCTGCCTGTCGGCATCGAAACGATGGGCGGCGAGACCGTCAGCCAGGAAATCCTCTACCCCGCCAATCCCGGCTCGATCTACCACATGACCAAGTGCCTGGATCAGCTGCTCTTCCAGTTCTATGCCAGGAACGACGGGCTTCGGATAACCGACCTGCACCAGGGCATTGTCTGGGGCACCCACACCGAGCAGACGCGCCGCCACCCGCAGCTAATCAACCGCTTCGACTATGACGGTGACTACGGCACGGTCTTGAACCGCTTCCTCATCCAGGCGGCGATCGGCTATCCGTTGACCGTGCACGGCACGGGCGGCCAGACACGCGCCTTCATCCATATCCAGGACTCGGTCCGCTGCATCGAGCTGGCACTCACGAACCCGCCGGCGCGCGGCAGCCGCGTCGAGATCTTCAACCAGATGACCGAAACCCACAGGGTGCGCGACCTCGCGGAGATGATCGCCACGATATCGGGCGCTCAGATCGCCTGGCTGCCGAACCCGCGCAAGGAAGCCGCCGAGAACGAACTCGTCGTGCACAACGAGAAATTCCTGAGCCTCGGCCTCAACCCGACGCGGCTGCAGGATGGGCTTCTTACGGAAATTGTCGATGTCGCCAAGAAATTCGCCTATCGTGTCGACAGAACGCGCGTGCCCGCCGTCTCCGCCTGGACCAAGGACATCGCGCCGCTCATCAACCACGACCCAGAGGGCAAGCGGCTGAAATCCGTTTCATGAGATCGACCGATCCTTCGGAGGGGCTCCGCCCCTCCTCGCCTCCCCAAGCCGACCATGCCTATGTGACGCTCGTCACCAATGCCGACTATGCGCTTGGCGCCCGCGCGCTGGCGCGCTCCATGAGGCTGACGGGCACGAAGGCCGATATCGTCGTGCTCCATACCGGCGGCGTTTCGCACGAGGCGCTGGCACCGCTCGCAGAATTCCAATGCCGCATGGTCGAGACCGACCTCCTGCCGCTCTCCGACGAATTCAACGCGCGTCATCAGCGCCGGAACGTGCATGAGCAGGCGCCCTTCACCAAGGGCCGCAAGCCCGACTTCCACTCGCCGCTCGACAACTTCTGCAAGCTCCGGCTCTGGCAGCTTGGCGAATACCGCCGCTGCGTCTTCATCGATGCCGACGCGATCGTTCTCAGGAATATCGACCGGCTGTTCGCCTATCCGGAATTCTCGGCCGCCCCCAATGTCTATGAAAGTCTTGCGGATTTTCACCGGCTGAATTCCGGCGTCTTCGTCGCCGAACCGTCACTGGCGACATTCGACAGAATGCTCACTCGGCTTGACGCGCCGGACGCCTTCTGGCCGCGCACCGACCAGAGCTTTCTGCAGACGTTCTTCCCGGACTGGCACGGCCTGCCGGTGACGATGAACATGCTTCAATATGTCTGGTTCAACCTGCCGGAACTCTGGGAATGGAGCGCGATCGGCGTGCTGCACTACCAGTATGAAAAGCCCTGGGAGAAGGATCATCCGCGCCGGGAGGCCCTGCAGCCGCTGATCGATCTCTGGCACGGCTATCTCACAGGAGAGGCTATTCCGGACATCGCATCGCTCGCCAACCCAGCCCGCCGATGAGCCGGGTGCTTGTCTCCGGCGGCACAGGCTTCGTCGGCCGTTTCATCGTCGAGCATCTGCTACAGGCCGGGTACGAGGTGGTGGTGGGTGGTCGCACGCGGCCCGCCGGCACCTTCGTCGGCGGACCTGTTGATTTCGTGCCCCTGTCGCTCGATCCGACGATCGATCACAGCGCGGCTTTCGCCAATGTCCAGTGTTTCGTCCATGCCGCCTTCCAGCACATCCCCGGCCGATATCGCGGCGGCGAAGGCGACGATCCCGAGGGTTTCCGCCGCGCCAATCTCGATGGTTCGATTCGCCTGTTCGAAACGGCACGCGAACAGGGCGTGGAGCGCTGCATCTTCCTGTCGAGCCGCGCGGTCTATGGAGCACACCCAGCGGGCACGCTGCTGACCGAGGGGTCGGCCTGCCACCCCGAGAGCCTCTATGGCACGCTCAAGCTTGAGGCGGAACGGCAACTGGAACTGCTCAGCACGAACGACTTCAAGACAGCGAGCCTGCGCGTCACCGGCGTCTACGGAGCGCCGGGCAACGGGGCGTCGCACAAATGGCAGGCCCTGTTTGACGACTATCAGCAGGGCCGCCCGGTTGCAGCGCGGGCCGGCACGGAAGTGCATGGCGACGATGTCGCAACCGCCGTGCGCCTCGTGCTTGAAGCGGAAGCACGCCGCCTACCGGCTTCGGTCTTCAACGTCTCCGACATCCTCGTCGACAGCCGTACCATTCTGGAAATCGTGCGCGAAATCACCGGTTGCACGAACGACCTGCCCGAACCGGCCGCATTGGCTGATTTCAACGCGATGGACTGCGACCGCTTGCGCGCGCTCGGCTGGACACCGGGCGGGCTGCCGCGGCTGCGCGAGACGATCGAAAAGCTGCTCGGCTGAGGCGCTGTGCAGAGCCGTTCTGTGTCGATCAAGGACTCCTTTAAGGAGTGTTAATTTACAATTTAACACCACAGGTTGCTCTCGAAAATCCGCGCTATGTTGGCTGTGCGGAACGGTCCCGCTCCGCGCAAAAGCTCAACCCTCCCGTCGATCGACGGCGCTTCGAAGGAAATCAATCATGCCTATCGAGACGTTGAATCCTGAAGTCTGGAAGCTTGTCGGCACTTTGAACGGTGAATGGAAAACGAATGGCGGCAATGATTTTGGCTGGGGTACGGTCAAGACCTCATCGCAAACCTTGACCGCAAACGCCTTGCTTTCGGTCTACAAACTGATGCGCGGCAACCAGAACCTGACGCGTGACTACTATCTCGTCGTCGGGGATGTCTATCACGGCATCCAGGGCTCGCCGTCCAACCCGTCGTCCAACTGGGTGTCGGTCGGCTTTTACGCCAATCAGATGAAGCTGCGCCTCGAAACGAACTCGTCGCAGGCGCGGCTGGTAACCTTCGGGCCCAACAGCACCGTCGAGCAGGCGACGATCAGTTTCTCGATCGGCGGCGAACTCAGCGCCGAATACAGCAAGGAAGGTCCGAAGGGCGGCGCCTCGCTCAGCGCCAATGTGGGTGTCAGCTTCACCGCCTCCGAGGTTTCGTTTGCGGCACGGCCCGCAACGCAATCGATCGAGTGGCAGGCGCGGCTGCCCCATGTCGGCTGGGTATCGCCAGGAGTACCGGCAAATCCCGGCCGTCCCTCCTATGCCGGCTACATCTGGAATGCAGCCGCGATCATCGAGGTCCCGCAAGGCGCAACGCCCAACTTCAAAGGGCGCTTCGAGGTAGACTTTGAATTCAATTGGACGCGCGGCATTCGCAAGCGGTCGTTCACGCCCGAGATCGATCTCGTCTACCAGTCCCTGACCAGGACCGGCACCAGCGACATCGAGGTCGTTCCGCCGCTGCCGACGATACTGGAGACCTTGCGCTCCCTCGCCTCTTCGACCGGCCGGGATGGCAAGACCGACACCTTCCTGGCGGCACTGGAAAACTCTCGCGTGATCGATGCCCTCGGCGACAGCAATCTCGACCAGATCGTCATCGCGCCGACCAACTTGGCCGTCCAGACCTACTTCGACAAGCACCCGCAAATCGCGCTCGAGGCGGTTTCACCGGCAAACCAGGCCTGGCTCGATAGCTGGGTCGCCGAACGGATCATTAGCACACCGCCCGGCTCGGTTGAACTGGCAACGCTCAGCCCGTCGGTGAAGAGCATGAGCGAAGGGGAATGGTACCAGTGCGCCGACGGCCTGCTGTTGGTCACCGACACCTATGAGGTCGCGTCCGGCCTGCGGGGCGCACTGCGAAGCGGCGCCATCCGGGCCGCCTGAGGCCACGTGACGAACGGGCGCCCTGCTCGGCTCAACAGAGCGGGCGGAAGAAAACGGGCCTGGCGTCGTTTTGACGCCAGGTTCTTTCAGGCCAAGATGTCAAGCCCGGAATCTACCGCTCAGCCGAGATCGATCACCACGATCTCCGGCGGCATGCCGAAGCGAACCGGCGCAAGCGAGCAGCCGAGACCGCCGGAAACGATCAGATTGCAATCGTTCTCGGTCACATGGCCATAGGCGTAGCGCTCGCCGAAACGCGAGGGCACGACCGGCGCATAGCCGAGAAACCGCACCTGGCCGCCATGGGTATGGCCCGACAGCGTCAGCGCGACACGCGATGGAACGCGCGGGAAGACATCCGGCTCATGCGCCATGAGGATGACCGGATCGGCATCGCTCACCTGGGCGAGCGTACCGTCGAGGTCGTCGAGACCACCCATGTGCCTGCGCTTCCATTTTTTACCGGGCAACAGCGCCAGCTGATCTTCGAGGCCGGCGACCCAGAAACCCTGCCCGTCTTTCTCGAAGCGGGCAGCCCGGTTGCTGTAGACGTTGATGCCGACGTCCTGCAGCGCCTTGTGCCCAAAGGTCGGTCCGCCACCGTTCTTCTGCGCCGTCCTGTCTTCCCACCAGTCGTGATTGCCCATGACGGCGTGCACGCCGAGCGGTGCCTCGAGAACTGCGAGCGCCTTCGACCATTCGCTGGAATGCACATAGCTGGTGACGAAGTTCATGCCGGCCACATAGTCGCCGAGCAGCAGCGTGATATCGCCGCCAAGCGAGTTGGCCTGCCGGCAAATCGAAGCGATGCGGCTCGCCGGCATCCAGGGCTCGCAGGCGTGGATGTCGGTAAGCACGACGAGGCGCAGCTTCAGCCCAGGCGTCCAATTGGGCGGCGTCAATTTGTATCGGGTGACGTTCAGCCGGGCCAATGGTTCGACGGCAAAGGCGTAACCGCCAAGTGCTGCCATACTGGCGATACCGCCGCCGACCAGTTTCAACAATCCGCGTCGGCTGATCATCTAGTCGTCGTCCTCTAATGTCAGGCGAAACTGGGTCGCCTCCATTTCCTTGGGGGGATTAAGGCCGATATGTTTCCAGGCATTGGCGGTCAAAATACGGCCGCGCGGCGTGCGTTGGATGAAGCCCTGCTGGATCAAATAGGGCTCGATGATATCTTCGATGGCATCGCGCGGCTCCGAAAGGCCGGCGGCGATGGTTTCGATTCCGACAGGACCGCCGCCGAAGTTCTGCGCGATCATGAAGAGATAGCGCCGGTCGAGCTGGTCGAGGCCCATATTGTCGACGAGCAGCCGCGTCAGCGCCTCGTCGGCGAGTTCCTTGGTCACGGCTTCGGCGCGCGCCACTTCGGCGAAGTCGCGCACCCGACGCAACAGCCGGCCGGCGATGC
>NZ_JTLA01000126.1:0-81966 GCF_000799055.1 Ensifer sp. ZNC0028 | reverse complement strand
GGCCATCGGCTCGTCGAAGAGAAAGGCCTTTGGCGACAACGCCAGCGCGATGGCGATTTCGAGCTGCCTGCGCTCGCCGTGCGAGAGTTCGGCTGCCGGCACATGGGCACGCGCGGCCAGATCGACGCGCTCCAGCATCGCCATCGCCGGTTCGATCAGGTCCTTGTCGCGGGTCACCTGGCGGAAGAAGTGGAAGCTGCTGCCCTGCCGCGCCTGCACTGCCAGCATGACGTTGCGAAGCGCCGAGAACTCCTGCGCGAGCGACGAGATCTGGAAGCTGCGCGCAAGGCCGAGCCGTGCGCGGGCGGCCATGTCGAGGCCGCCGATATCCTGGCCGAGAAAGCGGATGGTGCCGCTGTCGGCCTTGAGCGAGCCGGCGATCTGGTGGATCAGCGTGCTCTTGCCGGCGCCGTTCGGGCCGATCAGCGCGTGGATCTGGCCGGGGCGAAGCTCGAGGCTGACGCCGTCGGTTGCCTTGAGCGCGCCAAAGGATTTGCGGAGTTCGCGGATTTCGAGAACGGGCTCAGACATGGCGCGGCTTTCCGGAGAGAAGTCCCAGCAGACCGCCACGGGCAAAGAGCACGATGCCGAGCAGGATGAGGCCGAGGAAGAATTGCCAGCGCTCGGTGATGCCGCCAAGCACATATTCGAAGAAGACGAAGATCATCGCGCCGGCGACGGGGCCGAACAACCGCCCCTTGCCGCCGAGGATGATCAGCACGATCAGCTCGCCCGACATGTGCCAGGACAACATCGAGGGGCCGACGAAGCGGTTGAGATCGGCATAAAGCGCGCCGGCAAGCCCGGTGATCATCGCCGAGACGGCAAAGGCGACGAGGCGGATGTTGAAGGGCGCAATGCCCACTGCCGCAAGGCGGATCCCGTTCTGCCTTGCCGCCTGCAGGGCGCTGCCGAAGCGTGAACCCTCGACGACGCGAAACAGAAGCAGCGCCGCCATCAGGGCCGCGTAGCAGATCAGGAAGTAGGGCAGGGGCTTGGCGGTGTTGACGCCGGGAAATGCGTTGCGCATCGACAGCGACAGGCCGTCCTCGCCGCCATAGGCCGGCCAGGAGATCGCGAAGTAATAGATCATCTGCGCAAAAGCGAGCGTGATCATAATGAAATAGACGCCCGACGTGCGCAGGCTGATCGCGCCGATCGGCAACGCGATGAGGCCGGCGACCGCGATCGCCGTAACCCAGATAATCGGCATCGACGTCGTCGCCGGAATGCCAGCGAAAAGCGGCTCGGCATTGAAGGCGTGGGTCGCAAGGATACCGGCGACGTAGCCGCCGAGGCCGAAAAAGGCCGCATGCCCGAACGAAAGCAGCCCGCCGAGCCCCAGCGCCATATTGAGGCCGACGGCGGCAAGAGCCAGCACCGCGATGCGGGTTGCGAGCGTCACATAGAAGGGTTCGCCCAGGCTTGCGGCCAGGATCGGCGCGCCGAGAAGCAGGAGGGCGAGCAGCAGGTTGATTGTGGTTTCGCGGGTCATTTTGGCCTCACGACTGCGCCGCAAACAGGCCGCTTGGCCTGAAGGCGAGGATGAGAGCCATGACGACATAGATCAGCATCGAGGCGAGCGCTGCCCCGATCGTGGTCGCCTGTGAGGCGGGCATGGTGAGTGCCAGCAGGGAGGGAAGCAGGAAACGGCCCATCGTGTCGACGACGCCAACGATGATGGCACCGACCAGCGCTCCTTTGATCGAGCCGATGCCGCCAATGACGATGACGACGAAGGCGAGGATGAGCACCGGTTCGCCCATGCCGACCTGCACCGATTGCAACGCGCCCACCAGTGCGCCGGCAAGCCCGGCAAGCGCCGCACCGAGTGCGAAGACGACCGTATAGAGCGTGCCGATGTCGACGCCGAGAGCCCCGATCATCTCGCGATCGGACTCGCCCGCCCGGATGCGCATGCCGAGCCGGGTACGGGAGATCAGCAGATAGAGGCCAATGGCGACGGCGATACCGACGCCGATGATCGCCAGGCGGTAGAGCTGGTACTGGCCGCCGCCCGGCAGCGGCACCGCGCCCTGGAGCACGGGCGGGATGTCGAGATAGAGCGGGAACGAGCCGAAGAGCCAGCGGGCCCCTTCCGACAGGACCAGGATCAGCGCGAAGGTGGCGAGCACCTGATCGAGATGATCGCGGTCATAGAGCCTGCGGATGACGGCGACCTCGATGATCGCGCCGACGCCGGCGGCGGCCGCAAGGCTCGCGATCAGCCCGATCCAGAAGGAGCCTGTAGCGGCTGCGACCGTCGCGCAGGCAAAGGCGCCGATCATGTAGAGCGAGCCGTGCGCCAGGTTGATCAGACCCATGACGCCAAAGATCAGCGTCAGGCCGGCGGCCATCAGAAACAGCATCACACCGAGCTGAAGCCCGTTGAGCAGTTGTTCGATCAGGAGTGCGGTGAACAAGAGACCGGTCCAAGCTTCATTCGAGACGACACGGATCATCGACCGGATGCCGGCATCGAAGCCGGGCATCCGGGTGACGGGCGACAAGCGTTACATGCTGCACTTGTCGGCGTAGGCGTCCTTGTGGTCTTCGAAGGCGGTGGCGATGATCTTGTTGGTGAGTACGCCGTCGGCTTCCTTCACCACCTCGCGAACGTAGATGTTCTGGATCGGGTGGTTGTTGTTGTTGAAGACGAACTTGCCGCGCACCGACTGGAAGTCGGCTGCCTTAAGTGCTGCGCGGAAGGCGTCCTTGTCCTTGACGCTTGCCTTCGACAGCGCGGCGAGGATCAGGTTTGCCGTGTCCCAGCTCTGCGCCGCGTAGATCGAGGGCAGGCGCTTGTATTCGGCCTTGAAGGCTTCGACGAACTTCTTGTTGGCCTCGTTGTCGAGGTCCTTCGACCAGGTCGCGGAGTTCTTGACGCCAAGGGCAGCATCGCCGATCGCCGGCAGAACATCCTGGCTGAAGGAGAAGCCGGGGCCCATGACCGGGATGTTCACGCCCGACTGGGCGTATTGCTTCATGAAGGCGATGCCCATGCCGCCGGGCAGGAAGAAGTAGACGCTGTCGGCGCCCGAGGCGCGGATCTGGGCGATCTCGGCGGCATAGTCAGTCTGGCCGACCTGCGTGTAGATCTCGCCGGCAAGTGCACCCTTGTAGTAGCGCTTGAACCCGGTCAGCGCGTCCTTGCCGGCCGGATAGTTGGGCGCCAGGATGAAGGCGTTCTTGTAGTCCTTGTTGGCGTATTGCCCCATCGCCTCGTGGAAGTTGTCGTTCTGGTAGGCGACGTTGAAGTAGTTCGGATTGCAGTTCGCACCGGCAAGCGCCGAAGGGCCGGCGTTCGGCGAGAGATAGATCACGTCCTGCGCGACCGTGTTCGGCACGACGGCCATTGCGAGGTTCGACCAGATGATGCCCGTCATCAGATCGACCTTGTCGCCCTGGATCATCTTCTCGGCGATCTGCACCGCAAGTTCCGGCTTCTGGGCATCGTCCTCGATCACCAGTTCGACGTCCTTGTTGCCCGACTGCTTGATCGCCAGGGTGAAGGCGTCGCGCATGTCGATGCCAAGACCGGCGCCGCCGCCCGAAAGCGTGGTGATGACGCCGATCTTCACCGGCTCGGCATGGGCAAGGCTCGATGTCGCAAGCGAAAGGCCAAGAAGGCCCGCGGCCAGAATGCGGTTCATGCTGTTCTCCTCTTTGTTGGTTCCCTTTTGGGTTGTGTTCTATCAGAGACCCGTGCGCACGTGCCAGAGCTCGGGGAAAAGTTCCACTTCGAGCATCTTTTTCAGATAGGACGCGCCGGATGTGCCCCCGGTTCCGCGTTTCATGCCGATGATACGCTCGACCGTCGTGACGTGGTTGAAGCGCCAGCGGCGGAAATAGTCCTCGAAATCGACCAGCTTCTCGGCAAGCTCGTAGAGCATCCAGTAGCGTTCCGGATCGCGGTAGACGGTCTGCCAGGCGGCAAAGACCTTGTCGCTTTCCGCTCGCGTTTCGCGCCAATCGGTCTTGTCGGCTTCCGCGCCGACGTCGAAGCCGTTGCGCGAAAGCAGCCGGATCGCCTCGTCGTAGAGCGATGGCGCTGAAAGGATCGCTTCCAGCTTTTCCATGATGTCGGGGCGGTGCGCATGGGGGCCGAGCATCGCGACATTGCGGTTGCCGGCAAGGAACTCGATCGCCCGGTACTGCCAGGACTGGAAACCGGAGGATTGGCCGAGCGATTCCCGGAACGTGGTGTATTCGCTCGGGGTCATCGTGCGCAGCACGTCCCAGGCGCTGTTCAACTGCTCGAAGATGCGGGCGACGCGCGTCAGCATCTTGAAGGCGGGTTCCAGCCGGTCGTCGCGGATCGAGCGGACCGCCGCATTGATCTCGTGCAGCGCGAGCTTCATCCAGAGCTCGGACGTCTGATGCTGGATGATGAACAGCATCTCGTCATGGGCTTTGGAAAGTGGCTCCTGTGCGTCCAGCACCTTTTCCAGCATCAGGTAGTCGCTGTAGGACATGCGTCCCTTGAACGACATTTGGGCGCCTTCTTTCGAAGGGTCGTATGACTTGCTCATATTTTCAGTTCTCCCGACCGCAATCGGAACCGCTGGATCTTGCCCGTGGCTGTCTTTGGCAGGTTGTCCAGGAACTTTACCGATCGCGGATATTTGTAGGGTGCGATCGTCGCCTTTACATGATCCTGCAGCCGCTTGATCGTTGCGTCGTCCGCCGACACGCCAGATATCAGAACGACATAGGCTTCGACAATCTGGCCGCGCTCCGCATCCGGCGCACCGACGACGGCGCATTCGGCGACTTCCGGGTGGGAAATCAGGGCCGCCTCGACCTCTGGCCCAGCGATGTTGTAGCCGGCGGTGATGATCATGTCGTCGGAGCGGGCGGCAAAATGGAAGAAGCCATCCTCGTCCTGGTAGAAGGCGTCGCCGGTGAGGTTCCAGCCGTCGCGGACATAGTCGCGCTGGCGGGCATCCGACATGTAGCGGCAGCCGGTCGGGCCGCGCACAGCAAGCCTGCCGATCGTGCCGCGGGGCACTTCCTGCATGTCGTCATTGACGATCCGCGCCTGGTAGCCGCCGACGGGCTTGCCGGTCGAGGCGGCCTTGCGATCCTCGAAGCGGTTGGAAATGAAGATGTGCAGCATCTCGGTCGCGCCGATGCCGTCGAGGATCGGCTTGCCGGTCTTGGCCGTCCACTCCGCAAAGACCGGACCGGGCAAGGTCTCGCCCGCGGAAATCGCGACGCGCAGTGATGAAAGATCGGCGCCGTTGTCCATCGCCTTCATCATCGCCCGATAGGCGGTGGGGGCGGTAAACGAGATCGTCGCCCTGTATTTCTCGATGATCTCCACCATGTTGGCGGGCGTCGCATGTTCGAGCAGTGTCGCTGCGGCTCCAAAGCGCAAGGGGAAGATCGCAAGGCCGCCGAGGCCGAATGTGAAAGCGAGCGGCGGCGAGCCGACGAAGATGTCGTCGGGCGTGACGGCGAGCACTTCACGGGCGTAGCCGTCGGCGATCGCCAGCAGATCGCGGTGGAAATGCATGGTCGCCTTGGGGATCCCGGTCGTGCCCGAGGTGAAGCCGAGCAGCGCCACGTCGTCGCGGCCGGTATGCACGGCCTCGAACACGACGGATTTGTCGAGCGCGATGCGGTCGAGTTCGGCGTCGTGGTTCGCCGTGCCGTCGAAGCTCACGACCTGCTTCAGGAAGCGGCTGTCCTTGGCGCAGGCGATCATTTCTTCCATCAGCCGCGTGTCGCAGAGCGCCAGGCTAATCTCGGCCTTGTCGACGATCTTGGCAAGTTCCCCGGCTCTCAGCATCGGCATTGTGTTGACGACGACGGCGCCGGCCTTGGTTGCCGCCAGCCAGCAGGCGACCATGGCCGGATTGTTGGCGGAGCGGATGAGCACGCGATGGCCGGGTTTGACCCCGTAATTTTCGACCAGCGCATGGGCGAGCCGGTTGGTCCAGTCGGACAGTTCCTTGTAGGTCCGGCGGCGCCCGTTGCCGATCAGCGCGGTATGATCGCCGAAACCCTTCGCGACCATGGCGTCCGTCAGTTCGACGGCGGCGTTGAGGTGATCCGGATAGTCAAAACCTTCGAGAAGGAACTCCGGCCATTCTTCCGGTGGCGGAAGATGGTCGCGGGTGAACGTATCGACGTGCGAAGTCGGTCCAAGCATGTGGCGGCTGTTCCCTATTTTCGTTCGTGCCTGTTGCCCAGGCATTGTTCAAAGCCGGCTGAAAGTCTTGCGGTGGTTCAAAGCCCTGGTCTGCAGGCACGCGACGAGCGTCGCGTCACGGTTCAAGGTGACACGGGCGGTCGCTGACGCGATCCCAGTTATGGCGATAGGCACAGCGAGACCTCCACTTCTCGGCTGAACATGAGGCAGCATCGCACCAGTCCAAAATTATTTCAAGCCTAAAGTTTTTTCGAATTCCAGCATTGCCTTTCCCGGTGGGGCAGGCGATTGCTATCTGTAAGGAGACATCAAGGGGAGGATGAAATCGATGCTGGAACACCGCATTTCCGACTGGGACGACGCCTACGCGAACGGCTCGAACATCGCGCGCGGCGATCGCTGGCCGGAGGCTTGGGTCAAGCCGGCCGAGGCGTTCCGCAACGCCCTCTTGAGCGCTGGACGCGCCAAACTCGACCTTGCCTATGGCGATCGGCCGAGGAACCGCATGGACCTGTTTTTGCCCGATGGTTCGCCGAAGGGCCTGGTGGTCTTCGTCCACGGCGGGTACTGGCTGCAGCTCGACAAGAGCTTCTGGTCGCACCTAGCGGCCGGGGCCGTGGAGCACGGCTATGCCGTCGCGATGCCGTCCTACACGCTCTGCCCGGAGATCCGCATTGCCGGGATCGTCGAGGAGGTCGCCGCCGCCATCAGCGAGGCAGCGAAACGCGTCGAGGGTCCCTTGATGCTGACCGGCCACTCGGCCGGCGGCCATCTGGTCAGCCGGATGATCACGACGACAGCGCCGCTTTCGCGGGATGTCCAGACCCGGATCCGCAACGTCGTGTCGATTTCGGGCGTCCATGACCTGCGCCCGATCATGTCGACGACCATGAACGAGAAGCTCGCGATCGACGAGGCCGAGGCACTTTCGCAGAGCCCGGCGCTGCTGCGGCCCATGAAAGATGCCCGCATCACCTGCTGGGTCGGCGGCGGCGAGCGTGCGGAGTTCTTGCGCCAGAATGCGCTTCTAGCCAATATCTGGACCGGGTTGGACGCAAGGACGGCTGCTGTCGCCGAACCGGACAGGCACCACTTCAACGTCATCGACGGCCTTGCCGACGCCAGGCATCCTCTGGTTCGGACGCTGTTGTCGGACGAGTGATCGTCAGGCCGGCTCCCTTCGCTATTCCCTCGACAAGGGTATGACGCGCTTCCATCCGCGTCATACCTCCCGTGTTGGTATCGCTACTATATCCGCAAGGTATGCTCTCCAACCCAAATGGTGTTGGACGCTTTCCCGCGCCTGTTCGATCTTGTGACCCTGGTTGCAATGACGCGGGAGGAAAACATGAGCAGCGATATCGGCAAGACGCTTCTGCAGGAAAGACATATCGGCGGTGTCCTGTTCGACGGCGGTTGGAGGGCGGCCGCGAATGTGGTGGACGCCGTCGAGCCGGCGACGGGTGCGACATTGGGAAGGGTCGGCATGGCCAGCCCGGCCGCGGTCGCAGAGGCAGCAGCGCGCGCTCGGCTGGCACAGCCTGCCTGGGCGGCGACGGCCTATGAACGGCGGGCGGAGATCTTGCGCAAGGTGGCGCAGGTCGCCGAGGAACACCGTGCCGAGATCGCCGGCTGGATCGTGCGCGAATCCGGCTCCGTTCCGGCAAAGGCCGAATTCGAGGTCGCGCTCACCATCAAGGCGCTCTACGAGGCGGCTGCGATGCCCTCGCAGGCGGCCGGTGCCGTGTTGCCGTCGCAGCCGGGCCGGCTGAGCTTTGCCAAGCGCCGACCGATTGGCGTCGTGGGCGTCATCTCGCCGTTCAATTTCCCCCTCTATCTCGCCATGCGCGCCGTTGCGCCTGCGATTGCCGTCGGCAATGCCGTCGTTCTCAAGCCTGATCCACGCACGGCCCTTTGCGGCGGTCACGTTATCGCCCGGCTCTTCGAGGAAGCGGGGCTTCCTGAGGGCGTGCTTGCGGTGCTGCCGGGCGACGGCGCGGCCGGGGCTGCGCTGACGGAAGACCGAAACATTGGCATGATCCAGTTTACCGGCTCGACGGCGGCCGGGCGCCGGGTCGGCGAGGCGGCGGGGCGCAATCTGAAGAAGGTGTCGCTTGAACTCGGCGGCAAGAATTCCTTCATCGTGCTCGACGATGCCGACCTCGACCTTGCGGTCAGGAACGCCGTCTGGAGCGTCTATCTGCATCAGGGGCAGATCTGCATGTCGGCGGGTCGCGTGCTGGTGCAGTCGGGCATCGCCGAAAAGTTCACCGCCATGCTCGCAGACCATGCCGGCAGGCTGCCGGTCGGTGATCCGGCCTCGGGCCAGGTGGCGCTTGGCCCGCTCATCAACCGCGCCCAGGCTGACCACGCGCTTGGCATCGTCAAGGCGGCGGTCGCAGGCGGTGCCAAGCTCGAAGCGGGCGGCAGCAGCGACGGGCTGTTCCTCCAGCCGATGGTGCTGGCCGGCGTTTCGCCCGGCAACCCCGCCTTCGCCGAGGAGATTTTCGCGCCCGTGGCGGTGGTCACGACCTTCGATACGGACGAGGAGGCGGTCGCGCTTGCCAACGACACCGATTACGGCCTGTCGGCAGCAATCGTCTCGCGCAATGTCGGCCGGGCACTGGCGCTCGGCGAAAGGCTGAATGTCGGTCTGCTCCATATCAACGATGCCACGGTCAATGACGAGGTCGTCAATCCGTTCGGCGGCGTTGGCGCTTCCGGCAACGGCACCAGCATCGGCGGCCCGGCCAACTGGGAAGAGTTCACCCAGTGGCAGTGGGTGACGATCAGGGCGGAGCCGCCGGCATACCCGCTCTGAGGCGACAAGGGCCACGGAATTGCGCCCGTTACGCAGGGTGCAACATCCCTTGGTTCTTCGGCATTCGATGACGTCGCTGCGGCACGTGGCGAGGAAGCGGGCTCGACGCCTCCTGCTGCCCGCAAGAATGCGCGTTCCGCGAAACCGAAACCGGCCGCTTCCGATGGCGGTCGAATTTATCGGTTTTTGACGCCTGCAAAACTGACTAGAGTGCTGCTCCCGGTCTCGCCGGAAGCGAGCGACGCAAAATGAAGGCACGCATGGAGACACCGTCGACCGTCATTGATCTCGCTTCGATCGTGCAAACCTCGCTGGCGCCCGTCTTCCTCCTCGCCGGCACTGCGGGCTTCGTCAGTGTCTATGCGACCCGTCTCGGCAGGGTGTCCGATCGGGTCAACGAGATCGGTGAGAAGGAGGAGCAGAGCGATGCGCGGCGGCTGCAGCTGGACTATCTGCGCCGCCGGACGCTGGCGCTGGAAGTCGCCGTGGCGCTCGGGACTTTTGCGGCGATCTGCACCGGCTGCGCCATTCTCAATCTGCTCGCCGGCGCGCTTGCCTTCGGGTTTCGCGAGGACAACCTCTTCTGGTTCTTCGGCGGCGCGATCGTCTCACTGATCGGGTCGCTGTTGGCCTTCCTGTTCGAGATGCTGATCGCCGGGCGCAACATGCTGCGCCAGATGCGGATCGATCAGGCAGAGCCGGACGGCGACTGACGCCGATGCTACCGTCAGCTTTCAGGTGAATTCGACGGTCGCCTGGGCCTCGCTGACCACCCACTCGATAAACACCTTGGCGAGTGGGGAGCTGTCCCGGTTCTTCTGCGTGACGATGTAGTAGCCTTTCGTCGCCGATTTGATGAAACCCTTGAGCGGCCGAACGAGCGCCCCCTGGGCAAGCTCCTCGGCTGCAGTGATGTTGTCGCCCATCGCAATCCCGATGCCGCAACGCGCGGCGGCCAGGTTCTGGTTGAAGTCTTCGAAACTCAGCCGGCGAACCGTCGCGGGAATTTCCTGTCCGTGATGCTTGAACCAGTCGTTCCAATGGGTGGAGCCGACGCCATCGAGAAGCACGTGCCGGGTCAGGTCCCGGGTGCGCTTGATGTCGCCATCGCGGTTGATCAGGATCGGGCTGCAAACGGGAAAGAACTCCATCTGCTTGAGGGGTGTCGCTTCGCCCTTTGCGACTGCCGGGTCACCGAACATGATGGCGAGATCGGCCTGGCCGTCGGGGAACGGTTCGCCCCATTCCGGCATCGAGAGGATCTGAAGTTCGACGCCCTCGTGGCGGTCGTAGAACTTGCCAAGCCGTGGCACCAGCCATCGCGTTGCAAAGGCCGGCATGCACCTGACGGCAAGCCGCCCGGCGATCGGGTTCCGCTGGAGGCCGAGCACCGCATCGTTGAGGGTCTCGAAGGATTGGGTGAGCTTGGAGAACAGCTCCTGGCCCTCAGGTGTCAAGACGAAGCTGTCGCGCGATTTGACCGCAAGCGCAAAGCCGAAATGCTCTTCCAGTTGCCGGAACTGCTTGCTGACCGCACCCGGCGTGACGTGCAGCTCATTTGCGGCCTTGGTCAGGCTCTTGTTGCGGGCGCTGGCCTCGAAGGCGCGTAGTGCGTTGAGCGGCGGCAACCTCATCACAATTCGTCCTCCCCATCGATCTCCTAAATTGAGAAAACCTCAATTATGAGCGGAAATCAATTCGATATGCGGGAGGAAAACGATACGTTAGCATCTTCTTTATCGAAACACCGCCGGACCGATTTTCGCTCCCGGCCCGCATGGAGGGGACCACACGTGAACGCCGCACCACCCAAGAAAAAAGATCTCTATTCCGCGACGATCAAGTATTTCGGCTCCGTGCCCGAGCCGGCCTTCGAAGCGCCGGAACGGCTAACGCGTCTCTGGGGACGCAACTGGGGCTGCGACAACGATGTCGGCACGCTCCGCAGCGTGCTGATGCACCGTCCCGGTGCCGAATTTTCCGTGATCGACCGCACCAAGCGCATCGAGGAAATCGGCACCTATGGCGACCTCGAGGCCGGCTGGTACTGGCAGAGCGACAGCATCCCGGCCCTTGAGGAACTGCAGGCCCAGCATGATGGTCTCGCCGATTTGCTGCGGGCCGAAGGCGTCGAGGTCGTTTATGTCGAAGGCGTCGATCGCGGCCGCTTCAAGTCGGTCTACACCCGGGACTCCTGCATCGCCGTGAAGGGCGGGGCGATCATCCCGCGGCTGGCACCGCGCATGCGCCATGGCGAGGAACTCGCCGTGACCCGGACGCTGGCAAAACAGGGCATGCCGGTGCTTCGCACCCTGCACGGAACAGCGATGGCCGAAGGCGGCAGCTTTGCCTGGCTCAACAGCCGCACCGCCGCCATCGGCCGCGGCATCCGCATCAACGACGACGGCATCAGCCAGATCGCCGAGGTCCTGCGCTACCAGGGCGTTGAACTTCTGGTCGTCGACCTCTGCGGCTACGACATTCATATCGACGGCCATTTCCTGATGATCGACGTCGATCTCGCACTGGTCTGGCCGCGCGGCCTCTCCTTCGTCTTCCTGGAAAAGCTGCGCGCGCTCGGCATCCGTACGATCGAAATGAACGAGGACGACAATCCCTGGATCGTCAACGGCCTGGCGATTGCGCCCGGCCGGGTGATCATGCCGCGCGGCCTCTCCGACCAGACCCGCGAGGCGCTCGCCCGCCACAATGTCACCGTGCTTGAGATCGACTACGACAAGGTTCAGCTCAACGGCGGCGGCATCCATTGCTCGACCAGCCCGCTGATCCGGGACAGCGTCGACTGAGCGGAGTGAGAGACCATGCCAGCCCATATTTCCATTCGCAAAGCCTGCAAGTCCTTCGGGACCTTCGAGGCCTTGAGAAACGTCTCGCTCGACATCGAGAAGGGAGAATTCCTCACCTTTCTCGGCCCGTCCGGATCGGGCAAGTCGACGCTTCTGAACGCGATCGCCGGCTTCGAGCCATTGTCGTCAGGCGCCATTTTGAGGAACGGTGAGGATATCGGCGCGACGCCGGCCGACAGGCGCAATTTCGGCATGGTGTTCCAGGGCTATGCGCTGTTCCCGCATCTGACCGTTGCCGAGAACATCGCCTTTTCGCTGCGCGTGCGGAAAGTGGCACGGGCTGTGGCGGATGAACGGGTGGCCCGGATGGTCGACCTCGTTGGCCTCAGGGGACACGAACACAAGCGCCCCTCGGCACTGTCGGGCGGGCAGCAGCAGCGCGTGGCACTGGCCCGCGCGCTGGTGTTCGAGCCCGAACTCCTGCTGCTCGACGAGCCGCTGTCGGCGCTCGACAAGAACCTTCGCGAGCAACTGCAGGACGAACTGGTCGCCATCCATCGCAAGACCGGAACGACCTTCCTGTTTGTCACCCACGACCAGATGGAAGCGATGGCGATGTCAGACCGGATCGCGATCTTCGATCATGGCCGCATCGTTCAGCTCGACCGGCCAAACGTGCTCTACGACGAGCCCAACACCCGGTTTGTCGCCGAGTTTCTCGGCACGATGAACACGTTGCCGGTCTCGCGTCAGCGCGCCGTTTCCGGCGAGTTTCATGCCCATGTCGGGGAATTCGGCATACGCGCGGCGCTGCCCGATGCCGAACAGTTGGCGGGCGCACCGGCCGTGCTCGCCATTCGCCCGGAGAAGCTGACGCTTTGCCGCGAGCGACCAAGGACCGACCACAACCTGCTGCCGATGACAGTCGATGGCGTCGTCTTCCAGGGCGGGACGACGATCGTCAAAGGCAGCGCGCCGGAGGGAACGGGCCTGACGGTAACGGCAACACGCGACGCGCTCGGGCTACCGCCGGCGCGTGGCGAGCAGCTCTGGGTGCACTGGGGCCATCTGGACGGGCGGGTGCTCGCCGGCTGATGGCGCATTGAAGCGCATAGGAACCAAACAACAAAAAAGGGGAAATGACATGAACGACGATCTGAAGGCGGAATGCTTCGACCTCTTGAAGGATGGCCATCTCGCCGGCCGCATTGACCGGCGGACGTTTCTGACCGGGCTTGTCCTGCTCGGCGTCGCACCGCATCTCGGCAGCCGAACGGCCAGGGCCGCCGACGGGCAACTGGTTGTCACCAATTGGGGCGGGGACGCCGTCGGCGCTTTCGAGACGGCGCTGACCGGCACCTATGCCGAACAACAGGGCGTCGCCGTGAAGATCGACGGCTCCGGGCCGACGAAGGGTGCGATGAAGGCGCAGTTCGAAAGCGGCGCGGTTTCCTGGGACGTCTGTGACGCGGATCCCGGCGCGACGAAGTCGCTCGGGCAGGCGGGCATGATCGAGCCGATCGACTACAAGGTGGTCGATCGCGAGAAGGTCCAATCGGGTTTCGCCTATGAATACAGCGTCGCGAACTACTTCCTGAGCTATGTCATCGCCTATGACGCCAAGAAATTCGGCGACAACCCACCGAAGTCCTGGGCGGATTTCTGGAATGTCGAGAAGTATCCGGGCAAGCGCTCGCTCTACAAATGGATGTCGGGCTGCATGGAGGCAGCGCTTCTCGCCGACGGCGTACCGATGGACAAGCTCTATCCGCTCGACGAAGAACGCGCGATCCGCAAGCTCAACGAGATCAAGCCGCATATCGTCAGCTTCTGGGATTCCGGTGCCGAGAGCCAGCAGCTGATGCGCGACGGCGAGGCATCGATGGCGCTGATTTGGCACACCCGCGCCAATCTGGTGGAGAAAGATACCGGCGGCGACGTCAGCTGGACCTATGCCGAAGGCATTCTTGCGCCGTCGGGCTGGGCGGTGATCAAGGGCAATCCGGCGGGGTCGGCCCGGGCAATGGACTTCATCCGCTACTGCCAGGATCCGGCGCGGCAGGTCGAACTCCTCAAGGCTCTTGGCTGCGGCCCTTCCAATCCGCTTGCGCACGACCTCGTGCCGGCGGAGCTGAAGCGGCTGGATTGCAGCTCGGCTGAGAACATGGCGCAACAGGTGCTGATGGACATGGACTGGTATTCGGCCCGCGGTGATGCGGCGCTCGAAAAATATCTGGCGATGACCGCGTCATGATCGAGAGGCGTTTCCTGTTGCTCAAGCCCCTCGGCGCGAGCGGGTCGCTTGTAATGCTCTGGGCATTGCCGGTGATCCTCTTGGCTGCCTACGTGCTGCCCTTTGCCGGCGTGACGCTCTGGAGCGTCACGCGGCCCGAGCTCGGCGTCGGCAATTATGTCCGCATCTTCACCGGTGCGGACTTCCAGGCGATCTTCTTCAGAACCTTCTGGGTGTGCGTGTTGAGCACGGCGATCACCATCCCGATCGCCTATCTGCTCGCCTACTACTGGGTGATGGGCAGCGCGCGCCGCAGTCGGCTGATCGAGATCTGCATCTTCATTCCGTTCTGGATCTCGGTGTTGGTGCGCGCCTTCGGCTGGGTGGTCATCCTGCGCAACAACGGACTTGCCAGCGACGTCGCTCAAGCATTCGGCCTGAGCGGGCTTTCGACCGGCCGAAACGTCTGGTCGGTGATCACGGGCATGGTGCACTTCATGGTGCCCTTTGCGATCCTGCCGATGGCCTCCGTCATGCGCAAGATCGACAGGCGTGTGCTTCTGGCCGCACTCGGTCTCGGCTGCCGGCCGCTCGGCGTGTTCTGGCGGATCTACCTGCCGATGTCGTTGCCCGGCGTGTTTTCGGCACTGGCCATGACCTTCATCTTCTCGCTCGGTTTCTTCGTCACGCCGATGATCCTCGGTGGCGGTCGGGTGGTGATGACGGCGGAATCGGTGTTCGTGCAGATGTTCCAGACGGCCAATTGGGGGCTCGGTACCGCCCTCGGCGTCGTGTTGCTCGTCGTCGTCTTTGCCATCCTCTGGCTGTCGCAGCGCGTCATGCGCATCGAACAACTCATGTCGCGGTAGGTGAATCATGTTTGGTACATCACGTCTTGGCGGCTTTCTTGCCGGTGCGGCCGGGCTCTTCCTGCTCTTGCCTCTTGCCGCCGTCATCCCGTTTTCCTTCACCGCCAAGCGTTTCCTGTCGATGCCGGACGGGGCGTATTCGCTCAGGCATTACCTGGCGATCTTTGACCCTGACACCTGGCTTGCAAGCATCGGCACGAGTACGCTCGTCGCGCTGCTCTCGAGCGTCATTGCAACGGCGCTTGCGGCCGCCTTCGGCATCGGTATCTGGCTGCGGCGGCCGGCGAGCGGGCGTTTCCTGATCGGCCTGGTGTTGTTGCCGATCATCGTTCCGCCGGTCACTTCGGCCGTCGCGCTCTATTTCCTGCTGGCGCAGATCGGCCTGCTCGACACGATCCCCGGACTGGTGCTCTCCCATGTGGTGATGATCGTGCCGTTTGCCGTCATCGCCATCCTCGGGGCGCTCAGCCGGCTGGACCGGAACCTCGAGCTTGCCGCCCGAAACCTCGGGGCAAGCCAGCTGCAGTCGATCTTCCGGGTGATCCTGCCGAACATCCGCTTCGGCCTTTTCGCGGCCTGGTTCGTCAGCCTCGTCATGTCCTGGGAGGAGAGTTCTGTCACCCTCTTCGTCAGCGGCGTCAACGTCGTCACGCTGCCCAAGCGCATATGGGACAACCTACGCCTGGATCTCGATCCGGCGGTGGCCGCCATATCGGTGATCATGATCGTCGCGACCACTTTGGTGATCCTTTTGCGGAAGTCGGAGACGTAGGCATCGCGAGTTTCCGGATGACAATCCGGTAGAGAAAACAGTCGCTTGCCGTTCAATGGCAATATCTGGCTGCGCTTGGCGGCCCCTCCCAGCGAAGGCGGCCTGCGGGCCGCCTTCGGCGTTTCGCACCGGCCGAAAACCATGACTGTCGGCGATACCCCCTCTGGGGGACTAACGCCCCTTCCGGACGCCACGCATAGTCCTTTCATGCCGAACGGTATCAGTTCGCTCCCGTCGGCTTAAGTGGAGGAGAACCATGCAGCGCGCCATCATAGAACCCAATCCGACACCGCCCGCCGACAGCAAGGCTGCGTCGCTGAGCAAGCCCGGCTCCCTTCTGCAGCATCCAAACAGCGTCGCCGCCGAGGTTCGAAACCTGCGCAAGACCTACAATGCCGGCACGCCGCAGGCCCACGAGGCGCTGAAGGACGTCAACCTCTCCATTCGCGCCAACGAATTCTTCACGCTGCTCGGTCCCTCTGGCTGCGGCAAGACCACCTTGCTGCGTATCCTCGGCGGGTTCGAGATGCTGACATCAGGCACCTGCCGGATCTTCGGCGAGGATGTCAGCCGCCTTCCGCCGGAAGCGCGACCGGTCAACACTGTCTTCCAGCAATACGCGCTGTTTCCGCACATGACGGTCCGCCGCAATATTGCCTTCGGTCTGGAGATGCTCGGCAAGCCGCGCGCAGAGGTCGAGCGCACCGTCGAGCGCATGCTCGATATGGTGCACATGACCGAATGCGCCGACCGCCGGCCAGACACGATGTCGGGCGGCCAGCGCCAGCGTGTTGCTCTCGCCCGTGCGCTGGCGCCGCAGCCGAAGCTGCTTTTGCTCGACGAGCCGCTGTCGGCGCTCGACCTGAAGCTCCGGCAGAAGATGCGGCTGGAGCTGAAATCCCTCCAGCGCGAAACCGGCATCACCTTCATCTTCGTCACCCATGACCAGGAAGAGGCCTTGGCGATGAGCGACCGGGTCGCCGTCATCAGCAATGGCCGTCTGCAGCAGGTCGGTACGCCTGAGGAGATCTACGAGCAGCCGCAAAGCCGCTTCGTCGCCGACTTCATCGGTGAATCGAACCTGATCGCGGCGAAGGTCGCAGGTGTCACAGGCGGCGAGGCGGCCTTCGATATCGAGGGGCTTGGCCAGGTTCATGCGCCGATCGCCGAACGCGTCGAAACCGGGCAGCAGGTCTGGCTCTCGATTCGCCCCGAACGGCTGGTGCTCGGCAGCGGGCCCAGCGACGGACAGGAACGCGCAAAGGTCACCGATCGCACCTATCTCGGCAACGCCGTCGAATACCACCTGCGCGCCGGCAACCACGCGCTGACGGCGCGGTCGCCGCGCGGCGGCGTGCGCGGTCGCCAGGATTTCGCCCCCGGCGACGTCGTCAGCCTCGGTTTCGAGCCCGGCTCCGTGAAGGTTCTGCTGTCATGAGCGCCCGGCCTCTCGCCCTCTCTTCGCGCATTCCGGCCGGGCTCGCCCATGCCGGCCTGCTGTGGCCGTCGCTCGGTATTATTCTTGTGTTCATGGTCGCGCCGATCGCGATCATGCTCACCTATTCGTTCCTTGTGCCGGGCGCCTATGGCGGCGTCGAGTGGACGTTTACGACGGCGGCCTACGAGCAGATCCTGTTCGAGCGGGATTTCCTCGACGATAGCCTGACGTTTACGCCCGACTATCTGATCATCGTCGCCCGCTCGCTCATGCAGGCGTTTGTCGCGACGCTTCTCTGCCTCGTGATCAGCGCGCCGACCGCCTATTACATCGCCACCCGCACCGACCGGGTGAAGAACATCTGGCTCTTCCTAATCACGATCCCCTATTGGGTGAACCTCCTGATCCGCACCATCGCTTTGCTCTTCGTGTTGCGTGACGATGGCCCGGTCAACAGCGCTTTGCTCGACCTCGGCTTCATCGGCCAGCCCCTGGCGCTGAGCTACAACGGCTTCGCCATCTCGCTCGGGCTGATCTACTCGTTCCTGCCCTTCATGGTGCTGCCGCTCTATTCGGCCTTCGAGCGCTTCGATTTCCGCCTGCTGGAAGCCGCCTACGATCTCTATGCCAGCCGCAGGGTCGCCTTCTTCCGCATCGTGCTGCCGGTCATGCGGCCGGGCCTGATCGCCGGCAGCTTGCTCGTCTTCATTCCCTCCGTCGGCTCCTATCTCGCGCCCGATATTCTCGGCGGCGGCAAGACGCTGATGATCGGCAATCTCATCGGCACGCAGTTCCAGGCTGCGCGCAACTGGCCGTTCGGCGCCGCGCTGTCGATGATCCTGCTCACCATCACCCTCATCGTCCTTCTCTGGCTGGCGCGACGCGCCGCCCAGCAGCAACAGCAGCACTGAGAGAGGTCCGCCATGTCCATCGCCCGCTTGCGCGACCTGCGTGTCTTTCCTGGCTTCGGCCTTCTTTCCGTCGGCTGCGTCGTCTTCCTCTATGCGCCGATCGTCGTTTTGGCGATCTACTCCTTCAACGATGGCCGCTCGGTCACCCGCTGGACCGGCTTTTCGTTCCGCTGGTACCAGACCGTCTTTGCCAATCAGAACATCCAGACGGCCGCCATCAACTCGGTGGTGATCGCCATCATCGCGGCGACCGTCGCCACGGTCTTTGCGCTTGGCGCAGCCATAGCGACCGTCAATCGCAAGAAGGGCGGCGGCGAGGGCGCCTATGTGGTGCTTACCTTCCCGCTGATGGTGCCGGAAATCGTCACGGCCGTCGCCTCGCTGGTGTTCTTCGTCGCCGTCGGCATCAGCCTCGGCTTTGCCACCATCC
This sequence comes from Ensifer sp. ZNC0028, assembly GCF_000799055.1. NCBI lineage: Bacteria > Pseudomonadati > Pseudomonadota > Alphaproteobacteria > Hyphomicrobiales > Rhizobiaceae > Ensifer > Ensifer sp. ZNC0028. The sequence goes on along the minus strand of NZ_JTLA01000126.1, from coordinate 63,528 downwards.
TGATTGCCCACATCGTCTTCTGCATTCCCTTCGCCTATCTGCCGATCAAGGCGCGGCTTGAAAGCATGGACGCGACACTGCCGTCGGCTGCGGCCGACCTCTATGCCTCGCCGGCCAAGGCCTTCCTGCGCATCACCCTGCCTTTGCTGGTGCCGGGCCTCGTCTCTGGCTGGCTGCTCGCCTTCATCATCTCGCTCGACGATTTCATCATCACCGCGCTCGTCGCCGGCCCCGGCGCTACCACCCTGCCGCTGCACATCTACGGCATGCTCCGGCTCGGCATGACGCCCGAGGTCAACGCGATCTCGACGCTGATGCTCGCCGCTTCGACCGTGCTGGTCTTGATTTCGGGACTGCTGGGGCAGGCGGGCCGCAAGCACTGACATCGCGAAAACTCAACGAAAATCAAAACAAGAAAGGGAACATCAGATGAAAAAAGCTGCCGTCTTTACCGCCCTGCTCGCCTCCACCCTTGCCGGACCCGCGTCGGCCGCTGGAGACCTCTTCATCTACACCTGGGGCGAATACACTCCGCCCGAAATGGTCGAAAAATTCGAGAAGACCTATGGAGTGAAGGTCCATATCGACACCTACGATTCCATGGAGACCATGCTCGCCAAGCTGAAGTCGGGGGCTGGCGGCTACGACATCATCGTGCCTGGCCACGATACGATGACGATCCTGATCGGCGAGAATCTGCTCGAGCCGATCAATGTCGCCGCGATGCCGAACTATCAGCATGTCGACGAGATGTGGCGGGACGTCTTCTGGGACAAGGGTCGCCTTTACTCGGCACCCTGGGCCTGGGGCTCGACCGGTCTTGCCGTCGACCGCGACATCGTCAAGGGCGACGACACCTCGCTGAAGATCCTGTTCGAACCGGATGACGCGGTGAAGGGCAAGATCAACATGCTGCGCGACGTCAATGACGTCATCAACATGGCGCTACGCTACCTCGGCAAGCCCCGCTGCAACGACAACCCCGAGGACCTCAAAGCGGTGCTCGACCTGCTCTCGACGCAGAAGCAATTCGTCAAGAGCTACAACTCCGAGACCAAGGAACTTCTGGTTTCGGGCGAGGCGGCCGTTTCCATGAGCTGGAACGGTTATGCCATGCGCGCCCGCGACGAGCGACCGTCGATCGAATACATCTATCCGAAGGAAGGTTACACCGGCTGGATGGACAATGTCGCGGTGCCGAAGGGCGCGCCGGACCTCGAGAACGCCAAGCTCTGGATCAATTTCATCATGGATCCAGAGAACGCGGCGATGATCACCAACTACGCCCGCTACGCCAACGGCATCAAGGGCTCGGAAGCCTTCGTCGACAAGGCGCTCGCCGGTGCACCCGAACTCAGCCCGCCCGAAAGCGCGCCCGCGCCGGAATTCCTCACCGCCTGCACGCCCGCCGTCACCAAACTTTACGACCGCGTCTGGACCAAGCTGCTGCGGTGATCCGCGGCAGCCACGCCTCATGCCATTCTGGAGAAAACCATGACCATCGTTCAATCCGTTGCTGCTGTCGGATCCGACCGGCCCAACAATCGTTCGGCCTTCGAGAAGGACCGGGATCACGTCCTGCACCCCTATACCGATTTCTCGACCTTTGCTGCGACCGGCAGCCAGATCATCGAGAAGGCCGAGGGCGCCTATGTCGTCGACAATGCCGGGCGACGGCTGCTTGACGGCATTGCCGGTCTCTGGTGCGTCAACATCGGCCATGGCCGCCGCGAGATGGCCGATGCCATCGCCGCGCAGGTGATGGACATGGACTACTACAATCCCTTCGGCGCATCGGGGAACGTGCCGGCGGCTGAGTTGGGCGCGCGGCTTGCGGAACTTGCACCCGGCAGCCTCAACCACGTCTACTACACCTGCGGCGGCTCGACGGCGAACGATGCAGCCATCCGCATCGTGCACTACTACTTCGCCATGCGCGGCAAGCCGGGCAAGCGCAAGATCATCTCGCGCAACAACGGCTATCACGGCGCAACCTACGTGGCAGCGGCGCTGACCGGTATTCACGGCACCAAGTATGGCTTTGCCCAGGTCGGCGAGGATTTCATCCACCACATCTCGGCTGCCGATTGTTACGCCCGTCCGGACGGCATGTCGGAGGAAGCCTATTGCGACCTTCTGGTGCGCGAATTCGAGATGCGCATCGAACAGCTCGGACCGCAGAACGTCGCCGCCTTCATCGCCGAGCCGATCATGGGGGCAGGGGGTGTTCTGGTGGCGCCGAAGGGGTATCACAAGCGCATGCAGGCCGTCTGCCGCCGCAACGATATTCTCTACATCGCCGATGAGGTGGTCACCGGTTTCGGCCGTCTCGGCGAGTGGTTCGCCTCCGACGCCATCTATGAGACGCAGCCGGATATCCTGGTTTCGGCCAAGGGCATTACCTCAGGCTACATCCCGCTCGGTGCGACGCTGATTTCGGACGAAATTTACGACGTCATCAGCCGTCCGCAGTGCGAGGGCGGCGTGTTTTCGATGGGGCTCACCTATTTCGGCCATCCGGTCGCCTGTGCCGCAGCGCTCACAAACATCGACATCATGGAGCGGGAGCGGCTGCTGCCGCATGCGGCGAAAACCGGCGCCTACCTGCAGAGCCGGGCAAAGGCTCTTCTCGCCCACGACATTGTCGGCGATGTCCGTGGCGCGGGCCTGATGCTTGGCATCGATCTCGTCGCAGACAAGGTCACAAAGCAGCCACTGCCGGCTTACGAGAAGGCGAGCGAGGTGATCTTCCAGGGCTGCGTCGCCCGCGGCGTCATCGTCCGGCCGGTCGGCAACCGGCTCATCGTATCGCCACCTTTGATCGTCACGGAGGCCGAATGCGACACGATCGTTACGGCGCTATCGGAATCGATCGCCGCTTTCATGGCATCCCGCGCTTGAGGAGCATCTGAGATGAGCGAAGTCACGGTCGCAGCGACGCAGATGGCCTGCAGCTGGAACATCGACGAGAACATCGAGAAGGCCGAGGAATTGGTGCGGCTTGCGCACGAGGATGGCGCGCAGATCATCCTTCTGCAGGAACTGTTCCAGACGCCTTATTTCTGCCTGGAGCAGACGATCGACCATCTCGATCTGGCCGCGAGCCTCTGCGAGGATCGCGCCATCAGGCATTTTCGCACGGTTGCGAAAGAGCTCGGCGTGGTTCTGCCTATTTCCTACTACGAGAAGGCCGGGCCGGCGCAGTACAACTCGCTGGCGATCATCGATGCGGACGGCGAGATCCTCTGGAACTACCGCAAGTCCCATATTCCGCAGGCGCCGGGTTACGAGGAGAAGTTCTATTTCAGCCCCGGCGATACCGGCTTTCGTGCTGTCGATACGAGGTACGCGCGGATTGGCTGCGGCATCTGCTGGGATCAATGGTTCCCGGAAACCGCCCGGGCGCTCGCCTTGCAAGGGGCGGAACTTCTGTTCTTCCCGACGGCGATCGGCAGCGAACAGAACGTCGAGATCGACAGTTCCGGCCATTGGCGTCGGACGATGCAGGGGCATGCGGCCGCCAACATGATCCCGGTGATCGCCTCCAACCGGGTTGGCCGGGAGGCAGCCGGCAACAGCGAAGCGCTGTTTTATGGCACGTCCTTCATTGCCGATCAGACGGGAGCGATCGTTGCGGAGGCGAGCCGGACCGACGAAACCTATCTGACGGCACGTTTCGATCTTGATGCGGTCCGCGCCTTCCGGCGCAGCTGGGGCATCTATCGCGACCGCCGGCCGGATCTCTACGGCGCCATTCGCACCCTCGATGGCCAGACGGCGATTGGCTGACGGTCGCCTGCAAATTTCTCAACGACAACAGGAAGAGCCAGGTCTTCGGTCGTCTGCGATATCGCAGATGACGGGGCCGGGCGAAAGGATATGAAATCATGAAGAACCAGACACCACGCGAAGCCGGGTTTCGCATGCCGGCCGAATGGGAGCCGCATAAGCGCACCTGGATGATGTGGCCATGCCGTCACGAAGTCTGGGACGACATTGCCGCCACCCGCCGCGATTATGCGGCCGTCGCCCACGCGATCCGCGAGTTCGAGCCGGTGACGATGGCCGCGCGTGCGGAGGATATGGCCGAGGCCCGCGCCATCCTCGATCCGTCGATCGATCTCGTCGAGGCCGATATAGACGACAGCTGGGCGCGTGATGCCGGGCCGTGCTTCCTGACGGCGACGGACGGCCGGCGCGCAGGCGCCCGCTTCAAGTTCAACGCCTGGGGCGGAAAATATCATCCGTTCAATGGCGATGCCGCCTTTTCCGGGCTGGTGCTGGAGAAGGCAGGCGTTGCCAGCTTCGTCTCGAACCTGATTGCTGAAGGCGGCGGTGTCAGCGTCGACGGCGCAGGTACGATCATCACCACCGAGACCTGCTTTCCGAACAGCAACCGCAATCCCGGCTGGAGCCGCGACGACATCGAGCGCGAGCTCCTCGACATGCTCGGCGGTGAAAAGGTGATCTGGCTGCCCGGCAATCCGATCGAGGACGAGACCGACGGCCATGTGGACGGCATCGCCGTTTTCGTCGCGCCCGGCGTCGTTTTGATGGAAAGCCCTGGTGAGGGGGGGAGCAAGGAGGAGGATGAGTGGAACCACTACATCCGCCTGAACCTCGAGGCGATGCAGGGCCAGACCGACGCCAAGGGCCGGCCGATCCGGATCGTCACGGTTCCCGAAGCCGTCGACGCGCCGTCGGATCATCCGAAGTTCTGCCGCTCCTACGTCAATTCCTACCTCGTCAATGGCGGTGTGATCATGCCGTGTTACGGCATCGAGTCCGACACGGTCGTGCGGCAGATGTTCCGGTCGCTGTTTCCGGACAGGCGGGTCCGTGAGGTCCGCATCGACGCCATTGCCATCGGTGGCGGCGGCATCCATTGCATTACCCAGCAGGAACCGCTTTGATCGTCGAGGGATTCTTGACGACAAGGCGGGGAATGACGGGATTTCCGTTTGAGCAGATGACATTGATCGGCAAGGCCGTGGCTGCGATCGGCAGCCCGGCCTTTCCGGATGCGTTGAGGCAATTGTGCCTCGACGTCTACGGCTTCGACAGCCTGTTCGTTTCGGTCTTTTCCACAGACCAGCCGCCGCTGCAGCTTTATAGCGACCTCGATCCCGAGGCGACCCGTCGCACTGTCGGCCCCTATCTCAGCTTCGCCTATTTGCTGGATCCGTTCTACAGCCTCTACAGAAGCGATCCCGGCGACCGGGTGGTGAGCCTCGACGACTGCGCCCCGGACGATTTTCGCACCAGCGAATACTACCGCATGTTCTATTCGGAGACCGGGCTCTACGACGAAATCGTCATGCTGGTCGCAAGTGCCGAGGGCACCGCGATCGCACTTTCGCTCGGGCAGCGGACAGAGGACTGCCGTCCCGGGCCGCAGGCCCGCGCCCATCTCGACGGGCTGTTGCCTGTTGTCTCCGAGCTTTGCCGCAAGCACTGGCCGCAACCGATCGCCAACCAGGGACATGGCGAGCCGGCGGCCGATACGGTCTTTGCCACGCTGTCGCAGTTGAAGGTGAGCACGCGCGAGGGCGAGATCATCCGGCTGATGCTGAAGGGGCATTCGACCAAGAGCATTGCGCGCATTCTCGGCAACAGCCCGGAGACGGTGAAGGTCCACCGCAAGCGCATCTATTCCAAGCTCAAGATTTCCTCGCAGGGCGAACTGTTCTCGCTCCTGCTCGGCGGTACAGGCGGGTAAAGACGCCGCTTTCACGCGAGGGCTTGCGGCAAGCAGAGCCCTGCAACGACAGATGCCGTGCGTTCGCATGAACGCACGGCATTTTAGCGCTTAATGTTCGGAGAAAAGACCTTCCGCATCATAGACTGGCTCGCCCTGCAGAAGCGTCGCTTCGACGGCGGCCTTGCCGATCTCCTTGACCGGGACCTCGAAGATATCCTTGTCGATGACGACGAGGTCCGCGAACTTGCCTGGCTCGATCGTGCCCGTCTTGTCGTCCTGGTTCAGAAGCTTTGCCGGGTTGATCGTCATCCATTTGACGGCCGTTTCGACATCCGGCGCGCCATCCTTCTTGCGCTGAAGGGCGGTCTGGATCTTGACGAGCGGTGACAGTTCATCGGCGTCGAAATCGCTGCTCATCACCACGGTCGCGCCCGTCTTCTCGATGCTTCCGGCCGGCATCATGGTGTCGGCGCGATCGCCGATGAACTTGCGGATGAAGGCATCATATTCCCGGCTGAGCGAACTTGGTGCCAGCTGGAAATCGGCAACGACGCCCTCGTCCTTGAAGCGGCCGTAATCGGCCTTGTCGAGCAGGTAGATATGCGTCAACCGGTGCGGACCCGGCGCCGGGTCGGAGTGTGCGATGGCGTCAAGCGCCAGGCGCGCACCGCGGTCACCGGTCACGTGATAGTGCAGCTTGAAGCCCTTCTGCGAAAGAACCTTGGAGTAGCGGTCGAGCGTCGCCTCGTCGAAATAGAGGAACCCGCTATCGAAGCCGTGGTCGATGCCCGGACCCTTTCTGTAGGGCGCAAGCAGGGCACCGGTGCGCTGCTCGAGGATGCCGTCGACATAGATCTTCACCTGGTTGAACTTCAAAAGCCGGTTCGGATCGTTGCTGTAGAAACTTGACAGCTTTTCCACCTGCTCGTTGAAAGGCAGGTCGGGATAGACGTAGACCGCGTTGGCGGCCCTCAGCGTCAGCGTGTCGTTCTTCTCCGCCATCTCCCAGGCCTTCAGGTGCCCCTGCGGCCAGAAGCCGCCGGCATCGCTGACGGTGGTGATGCCGTTTTCGGCCATCGTCTTTAACGTCGGCAGCATGCTTTCATAGGCAAACTTGACGTTTTCGGGCGTATCCGGAAAGGCGAGGTTGCGCAGCTTCTGCTGGGCGTTTTCGAGCACGATGCCATTTGGGGCGCCGGTCTTCTTGTCGCGCAGGATGATGCCGCCCGGCGGGTTGCCGTCGATCTTGTCGTAACCGGCAGCCTCAAGCGCGACGCTGTTGGCCCAGGCGCCGTGGCCGATGTCGTCGAGGATCAGGATCGGCCTGTCCTTAGAGATCTCGTCCAGCGCGCCGACCGGGTCGTCGGTTTCGTCGAGCAGGTTGGTCATGCTGACGCCGGAGCCGACCACCCATTCGTTGTCGCTTTGCTTGACGCAATCGCGAACGGTGTCCTTGGTCTCCTCAAGAGACGCGAAGGCTTCGAACTCGCAGAGGCTGGCGTTGACCCCGGCCTCGATCAGATGCACGTGGGCATCCTGGAAACCCGGCAGGAGCATCCGACCGCCGAGCTTGACGACGTGGGCGTCCGCTCCGGCTTTCTCAAGGACAGCCGCCTCGTCGCCGACGGCAAGGATCACCCCGTCGTCGTCGATCGCCACCGCCTCGGCCAAGGGGGCGGCGGGGTTCATGGTGCGGACCTTGGCGTCGGTGATGACGAGCGTCTCGGCGGCGGCGCCGGCAGCGGCGCTGCAAAGTGCCGAGGCTGCGAGAAGCAGGCCGGTCACCGACCGCAGCGTTCTCCTGGTGTTTGGGGCCATGGGGTTCGTACCTTTCCTGTCGAATGTTCTAGATATCACGCCCCTCACATCAATGCAGGTGAACTCTCCGATAATCGATGCCGCGGGCGCTTGGGTGCCGACACCACGTGTGGTGGGCTGTCGGCTGTCGCCGGCGCTCAGTCGAGCGTCACCCAGACGGATTTGGACTGGGTGTTGTCGAGGAGCGCCTGCAGACATTTGTCCCGGCCGTGGCCGGAGAGTTTCCAGCCGCCCCAGGGCTGGCTCATGTCGCCGTTCATATAGCCGTTGATCCAGACCATGCCGCATTCGAGATCGCGGGCGATGCGGTGGGCCTTGCCGAGGTTGGACGTCCAGACGCCGGCGGCCAGGCCATAGGGGCTGTCGTTGGCGATCCTGACGGCGTCCTCTGCTCCGTCATGGGCAATGATCGCGCCGACCGGGCCGAAGATTTCTTCCCGCGCAATCGTCATGCGGCTGTCGACGCCTGCAAAGAGTGTCGGCTCCACGAAGCATGCTTCGCTTGACGCCCGATCGAGCGCGCCGCCAATCACGGGTTTCGCCCCGTCCTTGCGCGCCCCGTCGATATAGTCGAGCACCCGTCCCTGATGGGCCTTGTTGACGAGCGGTCCCATCGTCGTCGTCGGGTCGAGCGGATCTCCCGGCCGATACTTCCAGGAAGCGTGCCCTGCGAGGAGCGCACAGAATTCGTCGTGAATGCTGCGCTCCACCAGAATGCGGGAACCGGCCGAGCAGACTTCGCCCTGGTTGCCGAACAGGCCGTCGGCGACCTTCTCGGCAACCACCGACAGGTCCTCCACATCGGCAAGTACGATCTGCGGCGACTTGCCGCCAAGCTCGGCCGAAACCGCCTTGAGGTTCGTATCTGCGGCGTAGCGATACATCTGCCGGCCGATTGCCGTCGAGCCGGTGAAGGCGATCTTTTCGACATGCATCGAACGTGCCAGCGCCTGGCCGGCGACGGCGCCACGCCCGGGCACGACGTTGAGAACACCGTCCGGGCCACCCGCCTCCAGAAACAGGCGACCGAGCAGAAGGGCGCTCAACGACGTATCTTCGGCCGGCTTGAGGACGACACTGTTGCCGGCGGCGAGGGCCGGTGCGATCTTCCAGACGGCCATCATCAGCGGATAGTTCCACGGCGTGATGCAGCCGACGACGCCCAGCGGCTGGCGCAGGATGTAATGCAGCGCGTCCGGATTGGTGAGCGGTGCAGAGCCTGCAATCTTGTCGATGCTCTCGGCCATATAGCGCATGGTCAGCACTGCGCCGGGCACGTCGATCGTGCACATCTCGGCGATCGGCTTGCCCATTTCCATCGTGTCGAGCACTGCCAGGATGTCGCGGTTCTCGGCGATCAATTCGGAAAACCGAATGAGGATGTGTATCCGCTGCCGGAGCGGCATGCGCGACCAGGCACCCTGTCGAAACCGCTTGGCCGCGACCTCGCAGGCCGCCTCGATGTCGGTGGCGTTGCCGCAAGCGACATTGGCGACGAGAGCGCCGGTTGCCGGATTGATCGACGCCAGCGTCTCGCCGCCTGCTGCGGCGCGAAACTGCCCGTCGATCAACAGTCGCGTCTCGGGGCGGAGTGCGTCCGCAATGCGGTGCCATCGTCTGTCCGGTGTCGTGTCCATGACCTGCCTCCACGGTTGACCTTGCCTCCGTTCTAGCGAGCGGGAGAGAGCCCGGCACAGTCCCCCTCATGGGTGACTGGCGCTCCCTCGAATAGCCACGGACCTTGGCGGCGACGAATACATGGGTTCGGAGGACAGGATGCGAAGCGGGATCGACGGGGATCGTTTGTGGGCACGGCTGATGGCGATGGCCGACGTCGGGCCGACGGCGGAAGGAGGCTCGTGCCGACAAACGCTTTCGGACGCGGACGAAGCCGGCCGCGCGCTGTTTCTCGGCTGGTGTGAGGCGCGTGGCTACGACATCCGCAAGGATCGGATCGGTAATCTCTTCATTCGCCGTCCCGGTCTCGACCCCGAAGCATCGCCGGTCCTGATCGGCAGTCATCTCGACACACAGCCGACCGGCGGACGCTTCGACGGCGTGCTCGGCGTGCTTGCCGGACTTGAGGTCTTGGAGACCCTGGACGATGCGGCGGTGGAAACCGCCCGGCCGATCGATCTCTGTGTCTGGACCAATGAAGAGGGCTGCCGCTTCCAGCCCGCGATGATGGGGTCTGGCGTTGCCTGCGGCGTGTTGGATTTGGAAGAGGCCCTGTCGGCGCGTGACAGCGCCGGGATCGTGCTGGCCGACGAGGTCGCCCGGCATGGGTACGATCGCGAGGTTGTACCCGGCCCACCGGGTGCGGATTGCTACCTCGAGCTCCATATCGAGCAGGGCCCGATCCTGGAAGCGGAGGCAAAGACCATTGGCGTCGTTACCGGCGGCCAGGGTATTCGCTGGTATGAGATATCGGTTCACGGCGAGGAAACCCATGCCGGCCCGGTGCCGATGGCGCTGCGCAAAGACCCGGTGCCGGTGCTCATGCATGTGATCGAGCTCGTGCATGCGATCGGTCGCGTCGACGAGCATGCACGCTGCACGATCGGCCGGATCGACCTGTCTCCCGGTGCGATCAACGTCGTCCCCGGGCGCGCAGACATGACGGTAGACCTGCGGCATCCCGACGAAGCGGTACTCGATAGCATGCACCAACGGCTGACGGACGGACTGGAGACACTTCGTCAGCGCCATAAAGCGATCGATCTTCAGGGGCGTCTGACCTGGCATTCGCCGGTGATCGCCTTCGACGGCGATTTGATCGCGGCCGTTCGAGCAAGCGCGAGCGAGCGCCAGCTCTCCCATCGCGACATCGTTTCCGGCGCCGGCCATGACGCGTTCAATCTGGCGCGCCGGGTCCCGACCACGATGATCTTCGTACCCTGCCGCGACGGGGTCAGTCACAATCCGCGCGAATACGCGTCACCCGACGACGTCACCGCCGGCGCGAACGTACTCCTCGACGTCACATTCGATCGTGCGTCGGCGTGATGGGCCCGCAAGACGTGGACGGGAGCAACGGAATTGTCGGCCCCGCACGGGAGAGAACATCGCTCTTGATGCGACGGGACGCGTCGGCAGAGCCGTAAAGCTGCCGTTGAATGGTCAGCAAATGGCCCCGATACGGCCGCATCGAGCCCATTCCAGCGTTCCATCGTCGCGGCGCATTCGGTATCCGGCCGACCTTGGGGGCGATTGAAAGTCAGTGTCGCTCCCGATCACGTCATGCGCATCAGAGAGGAATGAATATGATCACCGGTTACAAACCCGTCGCGTCACTCGCAGCCGCGGTCTTCAGCTTCATGGTCGTCAGCCCCGCATCCGCCCTTGAGATCGCTCAGGCTGAAACGACCCAGCCGACGCAGGGCCAGGCTGGCAACAAGGCCCCGGACGCTGCAATCAGCGATCAGAAAATCGAGGCCTTCGCGGTTGCCTATCTTCAGGTCGATAAGGTGAGGCAGGAATATTCCGCCAAGATAGAAGCTACGTCGGATGCAACGGCGAAGAAGGACCTGGAGACCGAAGCCAGCAAGAAAATGGTCGAGGCCGTCCAGGCCTCACCGACCATTTCGATCGAAGAGTATTCGGCAATCCTGACAGCTGCACAGAGCGATCCGGCAGTCGCCAAGAAGGTTCAGGCAAAGCTCCAAGACACGGCGCCCGCACAGCAATAGCTGGGCTTGGACGCAACCCGTTTGACTGAGACAAATGGATAACCCGCACCAGGTTGCGGGCTATCCGCTGCAAGATGGATCTTCGCCGATCGGCCTAGCCAAGGTCCAGCCGCTTCAAGATCGCCTGGTTAACCTCTCCCGCTGTCCTTTGACCTACGCGCGTTCGCGATCTACGTCGATGAAGCCGGCAAAAAGCGCGTCAGTTCGGGCGCCTGGCAAGAATTCCGGCGAGTGCCGTAATCTCGCGCTCGAGCACTTCGGGCGTTATCCCGATGAACCGTCCTTCGAGGCTGAGAGAGATCACGCCATGCACGGCGGCGAAGAACGTGCGGGCACGAATTGCCACGTCTTCCCGGCTGGCATGCGGCAATTGCTGCGCGAGCGGTGCTGCGATGAGACCAATCAGGAAGCCATGTTCGGCAAGATGCCACTCGGGGACCGGGGCGCCCTCGGGCATTCTGTGTTCGAAAAGCGCCGCCCATAGATTGCGCTCCGCGAGCGCGAAACGGAGATAGGCGAGCGACAGGCTCAGGAAGGTTTCCTGAACATCCGCCGCCGGCAGGACCGCCGAATTGAGGGCGGCTTCCAGGCGCTTCAGTGTACCCGAATTGACATGCAGGATCAGCCCGTCGAGATCATCGAAGACGGTGTAGAGCCCACCGAGTGCCGCACCTGCACGCTCGGCTATGTCGCGGGCGCGCAGGTTCTTCAATCCTTGCTCCCGGATCAGCTCCGTGCCGGCGGCAACAAGCCTCGATCTCAGATCTTCCTTCTTCGCTTCACGCTTTCCGACCACTGGTCACCTCTTTTTGAACGGCGTTCATTTTTGTATTGAACAACGTTCATTTTTATGAGAAAACATTATTGAACATTGTTCATACATGGAGGTGAGGAGATGTTCAAACAAATCGTAACGCTCATGCGCGGTCGTGCCCATATGGCGGAAGAAGCCTTCACCGATCGGCATGCGCTTCCCATTCTGGCGCAGCAGATACGCGATGCTGCCCGCGGTGTCGAAAGCGCGCGTCGGGCCGTCGCCTTGGCGATAGCGCAAAATCGCCTGGAAAAGGAAAATGCCGAGAGGCTTTCGGCTCACATCGAGGAGCTCGAAATCCGCGCCATTGCGGCGCTTGAAAAGGGGCGAGGGGATCTGGCCGCGGAAGCCGCAGCCTCGATCGCGCGACTGGAAACCGAATTGCAGAACGCACGTCAGGTCCAGGCGGAATTTGCAGACGGAATAGATCGGCTGAGGCAAGCGGTGCGGCAGAACGAAACGCGCCTGGCGGCGCTGCGCCGCGGCGAACGCCTGGCCGCCGCACGTGACCGGACGCAGCGGCTTTCCCGCGAGGTGCCCGGCAACGATCTCGCGACACTCGGCGACGCCGAGGCAACGCTCGCGCGGCTCGAAACGCGCCAGCGCGAGGCTGAATTGACCGCCGAGGCGCTGATTGAGCTTGAAGAGCGGCCGGATCCGGCAGCACTTGCCCAGAAACTGGCCGCGGCCGGTTGTGGGCGTCCTCTCGTGACAAGCGCCGACGACGTGCTCGAGCGCCTGCGCGCCAAGATGAACCTCACGCTTTGAAACCTCTGTTTCTCAAAGGACAACGACGATGAACGACAGCCTGATGAAACACTCCCCGGCCTGGACCTCTTTTTCCTATGTTAGCTTCGGCGTGGCCGCCTTCATGGTGGTGATCGGCCTTTACATGATGCCGATCGACCTCTGGGGCAAAGGCTACCTGGCCATGGGCATCCTGATGCTGCTGCAGACGGCCGTGAACGTGACCAAGACGCTGCGCGACAATCTGGAGGCAGAAAAGCTCATCCGCAGGATCGATGATGCCAAGACCGAGAAATTGCTGCTCGGCATCAAGGCGGACGAAGTTTAAATCCTCGTTAGCCTTGTCGTGATGGCTAGCAACCTGTGGACGAGTGCGTAACTATTTTCATCTAGAACGCTCAAAAAAGGGAGACGTTCCGTGAAAAACAATCTGATGACTTCCCGGCGCTTTGCGCCACTCTTCTGGACGCAGTTTCTATCGGCGTTCAACGACAATTTTCTTAAGAATACGCTCGTCTTCCTCATCCTCGCAACCGTGGCGGCCGATGACGCGGGATCGCTCGTCACGCTGGCCGGCGCCGTCTTCATGGCGCCGTTCCTGCTCTTTTCCGCGCTTGGCGGCGAACTCGCCGACAAGTTCGACAAGGCGATCGTTGCCGAGAGACTGAAGCGCTGGGAGCTTGCGGCCGCCGGTGTCGCGGTTGTCGGGATCGCCTTCTCCTCCATCGCGGTGCTGTTGGTAGCACTCTTCCTGTTCGGCGCGATCTCCGCGCTCTTCGGGCCGGTCAAATACGGCATCCTGCCGGACCACCTGGAGCGCAAGGAACTGCCGCGCGCCAACGCCTGGATCGAAGGGGCAACCTTCATCGCCATCCTCAGCGGCACGGTCGTTGCAGGGCTTGCCGCGGCCGATGGCGTCGATCCCTGGGTGTTCGGTCCCATGATGCTCGGCCTGGCACTCGCCTGCTGGCTTTCCAGCCGTTACATCCCTCGTCTCGGCGCAAAGGCTCCGGATCTCGTCGTCGATCGCAACGTCCTGCGCTCGACCGGTCGGCTCGTTGCCTCTTTGCGCGGCGACCAGCGGCTTTGGCGCACCGCGCTGATGGCCGCCTGGTTCTGGCTGGCGGGCGCCATCGTGTTGTCGCTGCTGCCGCCCATGGTGAAGAACCATCTCGGCGGCGACGAGACGGCGATCACCGCCTATCTCGCCGTTTTTGCCGTCGCAATCGGCATTGGCTCGGCGATTGCCGCCTGGATGTCGGCCGGACGCATCGTGCTCCTGCCGGCCCCCGTCGGCACCCTGATCATGGCGCTGTTCGGTCTCGATCTCGCCTGGTGCGTGGGCCAAGCCGGCACAGTCGCTCCGGCTGAGACGCTCTCTGCCTTCTTCGCCAATCCCTATACGGTGCGGATCGCCATCGATCTTGCCGGCATGGCGATCGCCGGTGCCTTCCTCGCCGTTCCCACGCTCGCAGCGCTTCAGGCCTGGGCGCAAGAGGACCAGCGGTCGCGCGTCATCGGTGCGTCGAACGTGCTGTCTGCAGCCTTCATCACCACCGGCGGCGGCCTTGTCGCCATCCTGCAGGCGTCCGGCATGTCGACACCGGTGCTCTTTGCCGGTCTCGCCTTTGCCAATGCCGTTGCGGCCTGGGTCATGCTGCGCACGCTGCCGACCAACGCATTCCGCGATTTCGTCTCCATCCTCTTCCGCGCCTTCCTGCGTCTGGAAGTCGAAGGCCTCGACAATCTGAAGAAGGCCGGTCGCGCACCGATCATTGCGCTCAACCATGTGTCCTTCCTCGACGGCGCGCTGGCGCTGGCGCTGACTGAAGAGGAGCCGACCTTCGCGGTCGACTACACGATCGCCAAGGCCTGGTGGGTAAAGCCGTTCCTGAAGATGTGCAACTTCCTGCCGCTGGATCCGTCAAAGCCGATGGCAACGCGCACGCTCATCAAGACGGTCAACAACGGTGAGCCGCTGGTGATCTTCCCAGAGGGCCGCATCACGGTGACCGGCGCCTTGATGAAGGTCTATGACGGCGCCGCGATGGTGGCCGACAAGACCGGCTCCATGGTCGTGCCGGTGCGCATCGACGGGCTGGAGAAGAGCTACTTCTCGCGCCTCAGTTCCATGCACGTGCGCCGCCGCCTGTTCCCGAAGGTAAAGGTGACCATTCTGGAGCCGGTTCGCCTGTCTGTGCCGCAAGAGCTGAAGGGCCGCAAGCGCCGCATGGCCGCGGGTGCCGCGCTCTACCAAGTCATGTCGATGCTGATGTTCCGCACCACCGACACGGACACCACCGTGCTCGAAAAGGTGATCAAGACCGCCAAGGAGCGTGGGTTCAACAAGCTCGCCGTGCAGGACCCGGTTACCGGTTCGCTCACCTATGGCAAGCTGTTGACCGGTGCGGCCGTGCTCGGCGCCAAGTTCCAGTCGCTCTTCCCGAATGAAAAGGCGCTCGGCGTTCTCCTGCCCAACGCCAACGGTGCGGTCGCCACCATCCTCGGCGTGATGTCGGCCGGCAAGGTCCCGGCCATGCTCAACTTCACCGCCGGTGCGGCCAACATCATCTCGGCCTGCAAGGCAGCCGAGGTCCGTCATGTGTTGACGTCGCGTGCCTTCGTCGCCCAGGCGAAACTCGGGCCTGTCGTCGAGGAATTGTCGAAGACGGTGGAGATCGTCTGGCTCGATGATCTGCGCCAGACGATCGGACTTGCCGACAAGCTGCGTGGTCTGCTGCGAAAGGGGCGGCCGCTTGTGCGGCGCACGGCCGACGAGCCGGCAGTCATTCTCTATACGTCGGGATCCGAGGGGACGCCGAAGGGCGTGGTGCTGACACACCGCAACATCCTCTCCAATGCGGCCCAGGCCGCGTCGCGCATCGATTTCCACTCGGGCGACAAGGTGTTCAACATCCTGCCGGTGTTCCATTCCTTCGGTCTCACGGCCGGAACGGTCCTGCCGCTCATCTCCGGGGTGCCGGTCTATTTCTACCCGTCGCCACTGCACTACCGGATCATCCCGGAGCTGATCTATGCGTCCAACGCGACCATCATCTTCGGGACCGACACGTTCCTGAACGGTTATGCCCGGACGGCGCATCCCTATGACTTCCGATCGATCCGCTACTGCTTCGCCGGTGCCGAACCGGTCCGTGCCGCAACCCGCGCGCTCTACATGGAAAAATTCGGCGTCCGCATCCTCGAAGGCTATGGCGTGACCGAGGCCGCGCCGGTGATCGCGCTGAACACGCCGATGTTCAACAAGGCCGGTAGCGTCGGCAAGATCATGCCAGGCATGGAATACAGGCTCGACGCCGTGCCGGGCGTCACCGAAGGCGGTCGTCTCTTCATCCGTGGCGCCAACGTCATGGCCGGGTATCTTCGCGTAGAGGCGCCCGGCGTGCTCGAGCCGACGCCCGACGGCTGGCATGACACCGGCGACATCGTCACGGTCGATGAAGACGGCTTCATCGTCATCCGCGGGCGGGCCAAGCGTTTCGCCAAGATCGGCGGCGAGATGGTGTCGCTTGGCGCTGTTGAAGCGCTGGCGGGCGAGATGTGGCCCGGCCAGTTGACGGTCGTCGTGTCGTTGCCTGATCCCAAGAAGGGTGAGCGCCTGGTCATGCTCACCGATGCTCCGGGTGCGACACGTGCCGCCTTCCTCCGCTTCGCCAAGGACAAGGGGGCGATGGACATGATGGTTCCCTCTGACGTGAGGGTGGGTGCCGTACCGGTGCTCGGGACCGGCAAGGTGGACTTCGTCAGTGCGCAAAGGCTTCTTGCCGAGACGGCAACGACCGAGAACGCCGCCTGATAATGTCGAAAAGGGAGCCGGCCTCAGGCCGGCTTCCCGTCCAGCACGAGATCGCCT
Organism: Ensifer sp. ZNC0028; assembly: GCF_000799055.1. NCBI lineage: Bacteria > Pseudomonadati > Pseudomonadota > Alphaproteobacteria > Hyphomicrobiales > Rhizobiaceae > Ensifer > Ensifer sp. ZNC0028. The sequence continues at coordinate 46,885 of NZ_JTLA01000126.1, read as the reverse complement.
GCCGGAAGGCGATACTTCGGAACCGTGGACGGCGCCGGCCCCACGCGCAGCACGTTGATGAGGCGGTGTCCGGGGGGCAGGGGAAAGCGCTCGCGCAACGCCTGCGCAGCGGATGGCAGATCGGCAAGCACCGCCATCGGCCAACCAGCAAAACCAAAGCGCGTGAAGTTCAGCCAGAAACGATAGAAGGCCTGTCCGGAGACGATCGGGCTCTCATGCTCCGGCCGGTGAAACAGGAGGCAGGCGGCTGCCGTCATCGTCTTTTCCGATTCCGCGACGAGCGCTTGGCCAAGCCCCAGGCGGTCGGCAATGTCGAAAAGCGGCGAGGCCAGGACATGTCCCGCCAACGCCCCTTCCAGCCGTCCCATCTGCAGTGCAGCGAGGTTGAGCCCGTCGGTGGAATAGGCCGGATGCCGGGGGGACAGCCGCATCCATCTGACGAGTTCATCACGGAACGCGCGTTCGCGCATGATTGTGAGGCTTGCGCGATCGTTGAGCGACGCAATGAAGGCAAGGTCCTCGTGGCCGCAAGCAAGCCTCACATCGGCCGCCTTGGCGGCCCAGTGCTCGAGCCTCTCGATCTGCTCGGTTGAGGTTGGCGAGAAACGCGCTCGCCATGTGAAGCGCCGGGTGATCCACTCGGAGAGCGCCTGCGGCGCTGCGTCGTCGCCGGTAAGCTCCAGCCGTGCGGCCAACCGATAGCCAGGTTTCCAATCCCGTAAATTGTCCGTCCAGAGATCATCGATCACCACACCGATCCCGCGGGCGGCGAGCGCCATCACCATGCCCTCAAGTGCCGCCCCGCAGGAAAGCCCCATGTCGCGGCTGCTCGGATCGCCGACGCTGAGCTGCCGGGAGAGGTCGGCGGCGAGCAGGATGCGTCCCGCCTCGTCGAGCGCCCAACGGGCGGGCTGGGTGTTGTGGACGGAAGGGGCGAGGTTGGCTTCGGCCGCGAGAGCGGCGAGCATGGTGGCATCAACGCGCTTCATAGCGTCTTTCCGAAGAGATGCAGACGATGAAGCGGAGTTGCGCCTGCCTTCTCCGCCTGTCGCAGGCTCGCCGCGTTGACGTCCGCGATCCAGGTGCCGCCGGCAGTCTCGTAGCCGGCACGGCGCATCTCGCCCAGCACATGGGCAAGCAGCAGCGGGTTCAGGCCGCGTCCCTGATGTTCCGGTTTCACACCCTGGAATATGATCACGGCGCGGCGACGCTTCAGGCGGTGCTTGAGCAGGTGCCAGGGCGCAGTCAGCCCCAGGCGCGAGCCCATCGCCTTCAGCATCGGATTGACGTCAGGAATGGCGATCACCGCCCCGGCGGGCGCGCCGTCCTTTTCCGCGACCGCCGAAATGCGTGGATCCATGATCCACTTCATCTCCTTGGCCTGAAACTCGAACTCGGCCCGGCTGACGGGCACGAACATCGGATTGTCGGCGAAGCTCTCGTTGAGGATCAACCGGGAGTCCTCGAGCCTTCGTTCGAGCGTTGCGCGCCGGATCGGCGAAAAGCGGAACCCGTCGTCGAAAAGAGCGCGCATCTGCGCGCTGGCAAGCAATCCGTCGATCGCCACGGTGCGAATGTCGATTTCAAAAGTGGTCATCGGGAAACAGGGCGCATAGCCGCGGCTTTCCAGCAGGCGAGGCAGATAGGGCGGCCCCCAGACCTGGTCGGTATAGGGCGCGTTCTCGAAACCGCCGGTCATGACGCCGACCTGCTGCATGGCCGTCAGGTTGAAGTTTCCAAGGATCTCCCGAAATCCCTTCGCGCGCGCCCAACCCTCTGCCCGCTCCAGGAGGGCGGCCGCGACCCGTTCGTCGTCGGCACAGTCGAAGTAACCGAAATAGCCGCGATCAAGTGCGAACGTTGCGTTCGATGCGCGATGCACATGCGCCGTTATGCGCCCGCGCACGGCACCACCTTCATGGGCCGTGAAACAAGCGAAGTCGGCAGCCGTGTCGAAGAGTGGGTTCGTCTTGGCGGAAAGGAAGCGCTTGAGGTCGCTCAACATCGGCGAGACATAGGGTGTCCGCGCGCCATAGATCTGAAAGGGCGCGGCGAAGAAGGCGTCCATATCGCCGGTGCGGATCTCAATCATGAAGCGGGTTTCTTTCGGAGATCAACATGGCCATGCGCTGGACGACCTTCAATTCGGTTTCTGCACCCGGCGTGGCGGAGACGGAGGGCATGTTGAGCGCAATCAGCCGGAACGGACGGTTGGACACCAGCATCAGGTGGGTTGCCTCGTATTTTTCGAGCAGCCAGGACATCTGCTCCGCATCCGCTTGAGAAAGGCTCCCCGTTTCAGCAATGCGCAGCAGGGGGCGGGCCGCAAACAGCGCCTTGACCGCGGGCAGGTCGAGGTCGCAGAGCTCATCTTCGCCAAGCAGAAGGGCGCCGTCGACCAAGGGATGGTTCTGCAGTTCCTTGAGAAAGCCCAGCGTGTCGTCGATGCGGTCCTCCGCCAGATGGCGGATCAGGCTTTGCCGCCTTTGCTCCATGCGCAGGCTGATGCTGTCCTTCCAGATCACGCCGAGCAGGGCGGCACTGAGGATGACGCTTGCCGCTCGCACCAGCGCGGCTGGTTCGAGGCTGTTTTCGACGCCGATGACGAGGGCCGCAAGGAGCGCAACCGAGAGAAGGATGACGAAGGACACCACCGTGTCACGGTGCCCGACGGCGCGCTGGCCAAGGCTGATCAGCAGCCAGCACAAAAACAGGATGGCAACCCCGCCGAGCCGCACCGGCTGGTCGATGTAGACGGAGCGGAAGTCTGTCACGAGCAGCGGCAGGATCAGAAGCAGCGAGAGAGCAATGCGGTCGACGGCCTGATTTTCCGCTTTCGACAGGCTGGTCCGATCGCGGGTCACGGTCATGTGTCCGGCAAGGGCGAAGGTGACCAACTGGTAGAGGAACAGCAGTGTGACCCGCCAGGGTTCGGCGAACGATGCCGGCAGGAAGGCGAGGACGAAGAAGGTAGCCGCGCCGCCGGCCGCGATCCACTTCGTTGTTCTCGGCGCGTGCCGCCGCAACAGCCCTTCGGCAAGCAGGACGGTCGAGAGCGGGACGAGCCCTGCGGTTATGATCGTTGCGGCCTTGAAGATGAAAAGGTCCGTCCACCAGGCGAGCACCCGGCTCGCCATCAAGGCCGCCAGCACCTGCAGACCGAAGAGGAAGCGACGGTTCAGCGGGCTCTTGGCGTCGAAGCTGCGGATCACGCCGATCAGCACGAGCAGACCGCCCAGCGCTGCCAGCGAAACGAAGCTATCGGCAATCAGCGAGGTGTTCATGGCGTCGCCGGAGCCGCAAGTCGGGTGAGATAACGCCTGACCAGCGGGCGCAGCAGGGCCGCAACGAGCGCATTTCGCGGTCGCTCGACGCGCCCGGCATGCGGGTTGAAGAACCAGCCGCGGCAATCGGCAGACCGTGGGCGGCCAAGGACCGCATGGATCGCCTCATAGGCCATCAATGTGCCTGTGGAGATCACCATCGGCGCGAAAGACATGCGGCTGCGGGTGCCGGCGATCACTTCCCCGGCGAGCGACAGGTCGACATGGTGACGGGACGACGAATGCACCATCACATATTCCGCCTCGCGCAGGAACGCGTCCGCCCGCTGGTCCTGCGTCAGCGCGTTCCAGGCGGTGCCGACAGTCGGATAGCCGAGCCGCTCCTCGGGCATCGGATCCTGCGGGCGGGTCACATAGACGGAGGGCAGCGGGGAAGCGTAGGCGTCGATCACCGCCCGGCCGTGATCTCGTGAGGTGCGATAAAGCAGCAGGCTGGCGCCGAGATCATCGGTTCCGTTGATGACGACATCCGCTTGCGCAATGATCGCATCGACATGGTCGGTCCATTCCGGTCCGTAGACGGTGACATCAAGGCCGGGATTGATCTTGAGGCAAAGGTCGCGGGTCGCCTCCGCCTTCGGCATGCCGATCGTGTCGGCAAAGCAGAAGACCTGCCGGTTGAGGTTCGAAAGCTCGAAGTCATCGATATCGGCAAGAACCAGCCGACCAATCCCGGCACGTGCGAGCGACTGGATACAGGCGCCGCCCATGCCGCCGGTTCCGCAGACGAAAACGGTCGCCTGGCTCAGGCGCCGTTGTTCCGCCTCGGTGACGAAGCCGATGTTGCGTGTGGTGAAGGTCGCGTAGGAAAATTGGCTGTTCATCGGCTCGGCCTCAAGACGCCCCACTGCCGGCGGCTGTCGGCCCAATGCAACGCCGGCAGCACGAGCCTTTGTACGAGGATAACGATACTTGCAACGGCAAGGCGGCCGAGCGCGTTGCGCGGCACGCTTTCCATGAGGTAGCGCTGCGCCGCATTGAGGTCCAACTGTCCGATTTGCAGCAGGTCGTCACCGCGCTCGTAGTCGAGTTCGGCGGCGCAGAAGTCGTTGTACTCCGCCTTGCGGTGTTTCGGTGCCGCCTCGAATGTCTTCTTCAGGTTGTCGGAACCGCCGGTATAGGCATTGGTGATGACGAAGCGATCGGCATCGAAGCCGGCGTCAGGGCCGACCCCGAACACGTGGCGATGCGATTCCATGATGGCCGTGGCGATCAGCTGCTGGCGCAGCGATCTGCGTGCGCCGCGGGTGGGTGCGGGAAAGACGCCGCTGAAGGTTTCGGCCACCATGCCGGCAACGGCCGGCACCTGGGTGACGTTCGAAATCCAGAGCGGGCGAAGCTGGTTGCGCAGAAAGAGAAGGAAACAGGTGAGGCCGTAGAGGATCCAGGAAAGTCCCTGGCTGCGAACCGCCGGGTCGATCATCACAAGCCCCAGGTGGAGGACTTCGACCGGTTTGCCGGAAAGAGAAACCTGGAGGACCGGCAGTGCGTTGAAGGCAACCGGCTCGCCGTCGGAAAGCCGATAGACGAGCGTGACGATCGTTCGGGCGAGCGCATCGTCACGCTCGGAGAAAATGCCGTAGTTGAGCTCCCCGTCGGGAACCGATCGTTGCGCGACTTTTCGCAGTTCCTGCCGCAGCCTGGCGACCTCGCGCTCGTTCATCCATAGCCCGGGAGCCTCCACGATCCGTGCGCGGAAGTCTGACGATGTCTTGAATGAAAGATCGAGGCGCTTCTTCAGAACGACCGATATCAGATTGTACAATGTCCCGTGTCCGCAGCTTCAATTCCGGAATGGAGCCTTCTGCAAGCTTCGGTCGCATCCTTGCCGAAGAGGACAAACATTTGGTTTAATTCCCGGAAGAGATGTCGGGGCGGGAGCATTCACGCTCCCGCCCGTCTGATCTTGCTCGGGTGTCAGTCTTGCTCTGGCGTCAGGCGCCTTCAGAGGCCCGTCGTCTTCAGCAACTGTTCCGGGTAGCGCTCCCCCTCGATCGGGATTGCTGCCGCCGCCGTTTCGATTTCCGCGAGATCGGCTGCCGTCAGCGCGACATCGACCGAGGCGAGGTTTTCTTCCAGACGGTGAAGCTTCGTCGTGCCCGGGATCGGGACGATCCATGGCTTTTGTGCCAGAAGCCAGGCGAGCGCGATTTGCGCAGGCGTGGCGCCCCTGTCTTTCGCGATCCTCTTCAGGAGGTCGACGAGCGCCTGGTTCTTCTCCATCGCTTCGGGCGTGAAGCGCGGCAGGATCTTGCGGAAGTCGCCTTCGCCGAGCCTGGTATCCTTGCTCATCGCACCGGTGAGAAAGCCCTTTCCGAGCGGGCTGTAGGGCACGAGGCCGATGCCAAGCTCTTCGCAGGTTTCAAGGATGCCGTTCGTCTCCGGTCCGCGGGTCCAGAGCGAATATTCGTTCTGGAGCGTGGTGACCGGCTGGACCGCATGTGCCCGCCGCACCGTTTGAGCCCCGGGCTCGGACAGGCCGAAGTGCCTGACCTTACCTGCAGCGATGAGGTCCTTCACGGCGCCTGCGACATCCTCGATCGGCACGTTCGGATCGACGCGATGCTGATAGAAAAGGTCGATGACGTCGACGCCGAGGCGTTTCAGCGATGCGTCGCAGACCGAGCGGATGTGCTCCGGCCGGCTGCTCAAACCCGACTGCTTGCCGTCGACGATGTTGAAGCCGAACTTGGTGGCGATGACCACGCGGTCGCGCACGGGCTTCAGGGCCTCGCCGACCATCTCCTCGTTGGTGAAGGGGCCGTAGACCTCCGCGGTATCGAAGAAGGTCACGCCGCGATCGACCGCCTCGCGGATCAGCGTAACGCCCTCCTGCCTGCTGACCTTGCTGGCATAGCCGAAATCCAGGCCCATGCAGCCAAAGCCGAGGGTCGAGACTTCCAGGCCGGCTTTTCCGAGAATTCGCTTCTTCATGTCTTTTCTCCGTTCTTGATGGCGGCGAGCGCGCACGAGACCGGCCAACGCTCTTTTCAAGAGGGCACGGCGGTTCAACGCGTCCTGGCCCGAATCTAGATCTCGCGGAGAAATTCGATTAGATGCTAAATCAAGTATGAACCTATGTTGTGGATTCATGAATGAAGCGAGATGAACTGGGCGATCTTGTCGCGTTTTTGACGGTCGGCGAGGAACGAAGCTTCACCCGCGCGGCCGCCCGTCTCGGCACGTCCCAGTCTTCGCTCAGCCATACGGTGCGGCGGCTGGAAGAGCGCATGGGCGTACGGCTCTTGACCCGGACGACGCGCAATGTCGTGCCGACGGATGCAGGGGAACAGCTGATGGAGACGCTGCGCCCGGCCTTCAACGACATTCGCAGCCGGCTCGACGCGCTGAGCGCGATGCGCCAGCAGCCAGGTGGCACCATCCGTTTAACCTCAAGCCGCCACGCGGCCGAGACGATCCTCATGCCCGCCGTGAAAAGGCTGATGGCCGAGTACCGCGAAATCAGTGTCGAGATCTCGATCGACCAGCGTTTCGTCGATTTGGTGACGGAACGCTATGATGCCGGCGTGCGGCTGGGCGAGAGCATCGAAAAGGACATGATCGCTGTCCGCATCGGTCCGGATCTCAGAATGGTGGTGGCGGGCGCGCCGGACTATTTTGAGCGCTACCCCAGGCCGCAGACGCCTCACGACCTGACGGGGCACAACTGCATCAATCTGCGCCTGCCCACGCTTGGCGGACTGTATGCCTGGGAGTTTGAACGCGACGGTCGCCCGCTGAATGTCCGCGTCGAAGGGCAATTCGTCTGCAACGACGTGCCGATGATCATCGACGCGGCTCTAAGCGGCCTTGGCCTTGCCTGTCTTCCTGACGATCACCTGGGGCCGCTCGTCGAAGCGGGGCGGCTGGTGCCTGTGCTTGAGGATTGGTGCCCGCCTTTTCCCGGATTCCATCTCTACTATCCGAGCCGGCGGCTGCCATCGCCCGCATTTGCACTGCTGGTCGAGGCATTGCGCTTTCGCGGCGGCTAGCGCGCCAAGCGCTTGGCCGTGGACATGCAACATCGATGGTGTGGGACTGAAGTTGTGAGGGGGCGGTTGCACCGCGCATTCGGCGCGACCGAGCCAGTTGCCCCGCCTGTCCCGTTGCGCACGCTTTTGGCGACCGCGAAGGGGCGAGGGAGCCGGGCAGAGCGCGGCTCCCTGTTGGTCCGTAGCGATATCAGGGCTGGTAATCGGCCGGGGCGATGATCTTGCTGAAATCGTAGGTGGCGACCTTCTCGCGGGTCACCAGCAAAGCGGGGGCTTCGATGCGGCCCAGCACCTTGCCGCCTTCGATCGCGGCCGTCGCCTCGCGCATGGCATCGCGTCCCATCGACACTGCCGGCTGCAGCGACGCGCAGGTGAGCGTGCCGTTTTCAAGGGCGGCGCGCGCCTCGTCGTTGAGGTTCGAGGTCGAGACCTTGATCTTGTCGGTCGCCCCGGCCTGTGTCAGCGACTTGATCGACTCCACAGCCATGGTGTCGGCTGCGGTGAAGATACCGTGGATATCCGGGTGGCTCTTGGTCCAGTCGGCCGCCGCGATGCCCGCATCCTTGGTACCGCCAGCCTTCTCGGCGACGATCTTGATGTCGGGGAAATCGGCTTCCATCGTGTTCTTGAAGCCGGTGACGCGGAGCTTTGCCCAGATCTCGTCCGGTCCGGCAAAGAGGCCGACTTCACCCTTGCCGCCGATGGCGCGGCCAAGGCAGATGCCCTGCAGGCGGCCCATGCCGATGTTGTCGGCGCCGACAAAGGATGTCAGCCGGTCCGATTTCGGCGGGACGGAGAGGGCGATGACCGGAATGCCCTTGTCGATCGCTTCCTCGACGGCCGGTCCGACGGCCGCAGCATCGGCGGCGCCGATGATGATGGCAGAGACCTTTTTGTCGATGAAGTCGCGGATCTGCTTGATCTGGACGTCGGCGGTGTCCTTGGCGTCGCCCTTGATGATGGCGTAGCCCTTTTCCTTGCCCGCTGTTTCGACGCCGTAGAGGCCTGCCTTCCAGAACGGCGAGCCGAAATAGGGGACGGTGACGCCGATGGTCTTTTGCGCCTCCGCGAACGCCGGGGCCGCAAGCGCGCTCGAAGCGGCCAGCGCCAGCGCCAATGTCATGTACCGTGCAGTCTTGCCCATGTTTTCTCCTCCAGAACTAGGGTCGTGAACTCGGTCGGTCAGACGGAAATACCAGAATTTGGTATTCATTACGGTAATTATGTATGCACAGATTCAATATGGAATGCAAACTTATAAGTTTGCGCACCAGATTGCGCGCGCCTCTGCGCGATAATTCGAAAAGAGCGGAAGGGATCGGGATGTGGCGCCCATTGGGGCACGCGGGGAAATGCTGCGCTGTGAGATTTCGGACCGGCAACGCGGGCGCGCGGAAGCGACGCCCGACCGAATTTTTGTGTCGGGCGCGCCTATAGTCTACGCGGCGAAATTGGTTCGACGGCAGGCCGCGTCGAAGACGTCAGCGTTACTTCGCGGCTTCGGTGAAGCGGCGCATGACGCCGGCGCTCAGGCGTGCGTTGTGTTCCGAAAGCGCCGCATAGGCGCCGCCGGCGTCGTTGGCCCTGATCGCGTCGACGATCTTCTGGTGTTCGTCGAGCGACTGCTGCAGGCGGATATCGGCCGGGCCGGCCTGGTGCTGGCGGAACGGCGCGAGCCGCGCGCGAAGGTCGACCGCCATGGCAGCGATCGTCTGGTTGTGGGCGCCGCGGCAGATCGCGTCGTGGAACTTGCGGTTGATGTCGCGTGCGCCTTCGATGTCCTGGTTTGCCACGCAGTCGGCATAGAGGCGGTGCAATTCATAGAGCTGCTCGCGTTCCATGGCCGTCATGCGTTGCGCGGCAAGCCTTCCGCAGGAAGCCTCGATCTCGCATTCGGCCTCCAGCATGTCGGCCATCTGCTCGACATCGATGCGGGCGACGATGCCGCCGCGGCGCGGGTTCATTTCGATCAATCCGCGCGCGCCAAGCTCACGCATCGCTTCGCGAACGGGCGTCCGCGATACGCCGAACTTCTCGGCGATCGTCTTTTCTTCGAGCTTTTGCCCAGGCACCATCACGCCCTTGGCGATCTCGTCGGCAAGTTGCTGGTAGATCTGGGAGGCAATCGTTGTCATGCGTGCAGCTTTCCTGTCTTCACGACGCAGTCAAGGCCGGCTACGGCCAGGAATCGGTTTAATGACCGCATCCAATTTATGCAAGTTGCGCCGTCAGGGCGCCACCGGCGCTTGCCGCCGCGAGGTTGTTGATGAGGGCATCGATCTGGGCCGCATCCGAGGCCGGTGAGCGGCCGGCCATATGCGGCGTCACGACGAGGTTGGCAAGGTCGCGAAGTGCAAGCGGCAGGGTCGGTTCGCCTTCGAAGACATCCAGCGCGGCTCCGGCAATCGTCCTGTCACCGAGCGCCTGGACGAGGTCCTCGGTGTTGACCACCATCCCGCGGGAGATGTTGACGAGAAAGCCCGTCGGGCCGAGTGCATCGAGCACGGCGCGGTTGACCAGGTGGCGCGTCGAAGGCCCGCCCGGACAGGCGACGACCAGAAATTCGCTGACCTTTGCCAGGGATACGGCATCCGACAGATGCGGCTGGGTGACGCCCGGCATCGGTTCCGGCGTCGTATAGGAAACCCGCATGCCGAAAGCCTCGGCGCGTCGGGCGATCGCCTGGCCGATGTTGCCGAAGCCGATCACCCCCAGTCTTGCGCCTGACAGCGTCGGCCGCGGCGAGCGGATCGTTGCCCAGCCTCCGTCGCGCAGGGCACGATCGCGATTGCAGATGTCGCGGGAGACCGCAAGCATCAGGGCGAGCGCGTGATCAGCGACCGTTTCCATGTTGGTGTTCGGGGCGTGCGTGACGCGCACGCCTCTTTGTCGGGCCGCCTGAAGGTCGATGTTCTCGTAGCCGGCGCCATAGGAGCAGACCAGTTCGAGCTTCGGCAGGCTCGCCATCTGTATATCGTTAAGACCGGTGCTGCCATTGGTCACGACAGCCCAGACGGCGTCGCCGTCGAGCGACGGTGATCCGCTGCCCAGTCCGTTGGGCAGCGCGATCACGTCGTAGTGGCTGGATAGTCGTGACAGGCAGGCTTCCGAAACCGGTATGGAAACCACGATCGTCTTTCTGGTCATGTCACTTTCTCCAGTCGTTTTGCCCCCTTCGCCTGGCGAAGGGCATGGTTTGTTTCACCGCGCCATTTTGGGCTGACGCGATGTCACTCAAGTCTTTCAGGCGGCGTTGACGTTCTTGACGGCACCCTTCCAGCCATTTTCCGTGACGTCGAAGACGATGCCTTCGGGCGTCTTGTACTTGACCTCGTAAAAGACGTTCGGGCTCGATTCCTTGCGGCCGGCCATGTAGGAGCCGCCGGCGGCGCGAACGAGTTCGTCGGTTTCCTCGACGGAATCGACCCACATGCCGAAGTGGATGAGGCCGTTGTAGTCCTTCTCCGTTTCAAAGCCCGGAACCGGCTCTTCGCCGAAGTTCAGGAGGGCGACGTTCATGATGCCGTCGGTCATGTAGACGCCGCGCATCGCCTGGCCCGCGCGGGTCATGCCGAATGCCTTTTCGAAGAACTGCGCAGCCGCTTCCGGGTCGGAGACGGCGATGGCGAGATGGCGCAACTTTGCCATGTGAACTTTCCTTTCTCTAAAGATGAGCGCGGCGCGACATGCGCCGGGCAACACGGCTGAAATCGATCCGTGTATGCAATTAGTAATCTGTGTATGCAAAATGGTTGTCAAGTGTGATTTTGAGTGTTATCGAAATGCACGCTGATGACGACGCGCGGATGCCGCGCCGTCAGCGTGACTTGGAGGAAGTCGATGCGATTTGAAGGGTTGTCACCGGCGGAGAAGGACCGGCTGCGGCAGGTTGGGACGGTTTGGAACGACGACCTGGCGGCGAGCCGTAAGGTCGTTCTCGAGGTTTACCGGCCGCATGCCGAAGCGAGCGTCGCGCGCCAGCCGCTGGTGGAGCATCGCGACATTGCCTATGGGCAAGACAGCGCCCATCGGCTCGACGTCTTCGAAAGCGCCCATGTCTGCGCCGGTGGCCGTGCGCGCCCTGTCGTCGCCTTCGTCCATGGCGGCGCTTTCACGCGCGGCTCTAAAAGTGGCGACGGGCTGATCTACGACAATGTCCTGCGCTGGTTTGCCCGCCAGGGGTTCGTCGGCGTCAACATCGAATATCGGCTCGCACCCGGTGCGCAGTATCCAGAGGGCGCGCGCGATGTCGCCGCAGCGATGGATTGGATCGCCGGCTCGATCGGCGCCTATGGCGGCGACCCGCAATCCATTCTTCTCATCGGCCACTCTGCCGGCGGCTCTCATGTCGCAAGCTATCTGCTGGATCCGGCCGTCGGACGGCTGCCGCATCCGGCGATCAAGGGGGCGGTGCTGATCAGCGCTCGGCTGAGGGCCGATTGCCTGGCGGACAATCCGAACGCCGCCAATGTGCGTCAGTACTTTGGCGAGGATGCCGGCACCTACGACGGGAGGTCGCCGGTGGCCTTTGCCGGGTCACGCGATCTCCCCGTGTTCATTGCCGTTGCCGAACATGAGAACCGTTACATCGATGCCTATGGCGCGGAATACGCCCAGCGCCACGCGATGCGCCGGGGCAAGGCGCCGCGCTTCCTTCAGTTGAGCCGGCACAACCACACCTCCATCGTCGCCCATTTCGATACCGGCGAGGACGAGCTTGGACGCGAGATCATCCATTTCGCCCGGGAAGAATGCGGCTTCTTCCCCTGCGGATTGTCCTGTCAAAAGGGAAAGTGAACATCATGAAGCCAGAACTGCCTTCCGTCTATGCGCCGGTGCTGACACCGTTCAAGCCGGATCTGAGCTGCAATACACCGCGGTTCATCGAGCACTGCCGCTGGATCGTCGACCAGGGTGCGGGCCTTGCCATCTTCGGCACCAACAGCGAGGCAGCGTCGCTGTCGCTGCGCAAGAAGCGGCAGTTGCTCGACGATGTGGTGCAGGCGGGGATCCCCGCGCGGACCCTGATGCCGGGCGTGGGAGCCTGCAGTCTGGAGGAAACGGTCGAGCTGGCGCGCGCAGCCGTCGACGCCGGCGCACCGTCGGTGCTCGTGCTGCCGCCGTTCTTCTACAAGCCGGTTTCGACCGAAGGGCTTGCCCGCCACTACGGGCATCTGATCGAGGCCATCGGCTCGGATCGCCTGTCCATCGTGCTCTATCATATTCCGCAGTTCACCGGCGTGCCGATCACCATCGAGCTGATCGAGACGCTGCGCCGGCGCTATCCCGCCAATATCTCGGGCGTGAAGGACAGTTCTGGCGATCGCGACACCCTCAACCGCTATCTCGAGGTCGGCAACGGCTTCAAGGTTTTCCCGGCTTCCGAAATCCTGCTCGGCGAAACCATCGAACGGGGCGCGGCCGGCTGCATTTCCGCCACCGCGAACGTCAACGCCAAGGCGATGGTCGAGGCGGCTGCGGCCAGCGCGAAACATGGCGCGGCCGTCGCCTTTGCGCCCGTCGGGCCGGTGCGCGCGCTGTTCCAGCAGTTTCCGATGATCCAGGCGATGAAGATCATGATGGCGCGCCACACGGGTGACGCCACTTGGCGCACGGTGCGGCCGCCCTTGATGGAACTCGACCAGCAGACCGAGCAGAAGTTCATCGCGGCCTGTACGGAAATCGGTTTTAGGCCCTGGACCGTCGTCAGGGAATACGCGTGAGCGCGCCGGGTACGGCTGCCGTCAAGCCGCTTGCCAACTATGCCGAATTGCAGCGGGCAGGCGGTCTTCTTTTCCTGTCGGGGATCAGTGCCCGGCTGGCGGATGGCACGATTGCCGGCACGCAGGTGGCCGCCGACGGCAAGCGCGTCCATGATGTCGCGGTGCAGTTGCGGACCATCCTGCAGAAGGCCTCGGACACGCTGGAACGAAACGGCGCTCGCCTCGATCACCTGGTGGACGTCACGATATTCCTGACCGATATGGCCGACTACGGCGCCATGAACGAAGAGTATAACCGGTGGTTTGCCGCCGGCGGTCCGGCGCGAACGACCGTTGGCGTCCGTGCGCTTCCGCACCCCGACATGGTGGTGGAGTTGAAGGTCGTCGCGTCCGCGGCCGAGTAAACGATAACAGTTTCCTGACCCCCGGCGCGGCGGCGCCGGGGGTTTTCCGTTTAAAGGACCGTGCAGACGTCGTCGAAGGCGAAGCGGGGATGCCGGGGAAAGAGCTTTGACGGATCGCCATGCCCGATGCCGCAGATGAAGTTTGACTTCGTCTGCGTCCCCGCAAAGAAGATGCCGTCGACCGCGGCGGCGTTGAAGCCCGATATCGGGCCGCAGTCGAGCCCGACGGCACGGGCCGCCAGCATGTAATAGGCGGCCTGAAGCGTGGCGTTGCGAAAGGCCGTATCGGCGACGAGATGCGGGTTGCGCTCGAAGAAACCCTTGCCGTCCGTGTGCGGGAACAGGAAGGGCAGGTGCTCGGCGAATTCGAAGTCGGTCGCAAAGATCGCAACGACCGGGCAGGTCATCATCTTGTCGACATTGCCGGCGGCAAGCGCCGGCCGCAGCCGCTCCTTTGCCTCCTGGCTGGTGAGATAGAGGATCCGCAATGGCGAGCAATTCATGCTGGTCGGACCCATGCGGGCAAGCTCGTGAACGTGCTGCAGCAGTTCGGGTGGTACCGGCTGGTCGAGCCAGCCGTTCTGGCTGCGCGCTTCGGTGAACAGTCTTGCGAGCAAGGTTGCGTCAGTCTGGGCGTGCTGCATGCTTTGGTGGTCCATGGGATCTCCTTGAAGGTCAGGGGTGGTTTTGTGGATGGGCGTCGGCGGCGGCCATGAGGCTGTCGACGAGATCGCGGTTGACGAGCGGGTCTGGGCGTTCGGCCTGTGGACCCTTGGCTGCGGTGAAACTCGGCCGCTGCCGAACCCGGTCCGCCCAGTCGGCAACGCGCGGAAACGGAGCGATGAGCGCCTCCATGGCGAGCCGGTCGAGCCTGTCGACAAAGGCGGCCATCGCCACATCGGCAAGTGTGAAGTGATCGCCGGCAAGCCAAGGCGCGTGCGACAGATGATTTTCCATGCGCGCGAGTACGGACCGGAAGACGGCGATCAAAGCGACGACGGCTGCGCCATCGATCGGTGCCGCGACGGCCTGCCGGTAGGCCTCGGCGCGGGCGGCAACCGGGTGCCTGTCCATCGCAGCCGCGACCTCGCCTGATGAAAACTGTCGAAGCCGTGGCTTCAGGATGAGATTGAATGTCGGCGGCCTCACCGCCGGGTGAACGACCGTGTCCTCGAAATTTGTCCAGTCGCGCACGCGCCGGCGGACCGCGGCATCGTCCGGCAGCAGTGCGCCTGCGGCGAACGCGTCGAGGCGTTCATTGATCTGCGACGACTCCGTGACGATTTCGCCGTCGATCCGCAGCGCCGGAACGAGGCCTTGCGGATGGATCGCGAGATAGCCGGCATCAAGATTCTCGAAACGCGAGAGGTCGATCCGTCGCGAAACCCAGGAAAGGCCGAGTTCCGCGAGGCATAGGCGCACTTTGAAAGACTGGATCGATCCCCATTCGTGAAACAGTTCGAGCTGTCGCTTCCGCATTTCGCCCTCATTTCGTGTGCACTTGTTGCTTGACAAGAATACATAAACACGAAATTGTATGCAACATGGATACCGACAACGAGGGAAGGAGATGTCTGGTGGTTTGGCATGCGCTGGGGCAAAGGCTCATCAGGGAGGAAGTTCGGCCGGTCATCGTGACCGAGCAGGGCGTCTATGATCTCGATCTGGTTTCTCGGGTTCTGCAGCAGCCGGGTGAAGCCTGGAGCAAGTGGCTCGCAGGCGGGATCGAAGGCATGCTCAGCGCCTGGACCGACGTCGAGCCGGCGCTGGCCGGTCTGGCCGAACGTCTTGTCGACAGTGGCCGCAAATTCGAACCGCTGGGCACGGGCACAAAGCTCTGCGCGCCCTATCGTCCGGTCAGGATCTTTGCTACCGCTTCGAACTATGTCGAGCATGCGCAGGAGATGGGTACGGTGCTGGCCGCCAAGTCCGAGAGTCAGCCCTTCGTCTTCATGAAAGCGGATTCAAGCGTCATTGGCCCGGACGAAGCGATCATCCTGCCGGCGCGCGCCGAAAAGGTCGACTGGGAGGTCGAACTTGCTGCCGTGATCGGCATCGGCGGCCGTGACATTCCGGTCGAGCGCGCTCTCGACCACGTTGCCGCCTACACGGTCATCAACGACATCACCTCGCGCGACCTGACCCGGCGCACCGACTTCCCGTTCAAGCACGATTGGTTTCGCGGCAAGAGCTTCGACACGTTCGCGCCGCTCGGGCCCTGGCTGGTGCCGTCCGATTGCGTCGGCGACCCGCAGGATCTTCGCCTGACGCTCGACGTCAACGGTACGCGCAAGCAGGACGACAGCACCGGATCGATGATTTTCTCCGTCGCGGAGCAGATCTCCTACCTGTCGTCTATTCTGACGCTGCGGCCGGGCGATCTGGTCGCGACAGGAACGCCCGACGGGGTAGGCATGGGGACCGGGGAGTTCCTGAACGCCGGCGATATCGTGACGGCCGCCGTGGAGAAGGTCGGCACCATCACCAATCCGATCAGAGGAGCTCGGATCGAATAACCAAGGCCAACAATGGCTGAACTGAGGAGGACAGTATGGCTCGTAAGTTTGGGAATTCACTGCGTCTGGCTGCTTTGGCTGGAGCATTCGCATCAATGGTGACGGCCGCTTCGGCAGCCGACAAAATCTCGTTCAACATGTCGTGGCTGCCGCAGGGCAGCGTCGGCGGCGTGCTGGTGGCCAAGGCCAAGGGCTTCTACGACGAGGCCGGGCTCGATGTTTCGGTTTATCAGGGATATGGCGGTCAGCGCACCGTCAACGAAATCGACCAGGGCCTGTTCGACATCGGCTACGGTGATCCGGTCAGCGTCATCCTGAACCGCGTCAACGGCGGCAAGGCCGTTTTCGTCGGCTCGATCAACACGGTCTGGCCGGGCGCCCTCTGCTACCTGCAAAAGGATGGCGGCAAGGAAATGACGCTTGCCGACTTCAGCGGCAAGTCGGTCGGTGGCGGTGCCACGTCTCCGGTGCAGAACATCGTTCCGGCCTGGCTGGAGCAGAACGGCCTGCCGAAGGACCATCTGAAGCTCTTGCGCATGAACCCGGCCGTCATCACCTCGTCCTTCCTTGAAGGGCAGGTCGATCTCGCCGAGTGCTGGGAAGGCGCGAGCCTTGCCATCCTCAATGAGAATGCGGGCGAGACCGGCAAGAAGATCGGCATG
The DNA here is from genome assembly GCF_000799055.1 of Ensifer sp. ZNC0028. Lineage (NCBI taxonomy): Bacteria > Pseudomonadati > Pseudomonadota > Alphaproteobacteria > Hyphomicrobiales > Rhizobiaceae > Ensifer > Ensifer sp. ZNC0028. Next base: position 30,244 of record NZ_JTLA01000126.1, on the reverse strand, counting down.
ATCAAGTACCGCGATTTCGGCCTCGACATGTATGGCAGCGGCTTCGTCACGACCGAGGCGCTGCTTTCGGAAAAGCCCGAGGTGGTCGACAAGTTTCTCGACGCTTCCTATCGCGGTTACGACTACATGGCCGCGCATCCGGAAGAGGCTGCCGACCTGATCGTCAAGCAGTATCCGACCTTGAAGAAGAGCGTGGTGTTGGAGCAGATCCGCCAGATCAATGCGCTCGTTCGCGATCCGCAGGCGGAAAACAAGGACCTCGGCTTCGTGCGGGCCGACCGCATGGAAAAGACGATGAACTTCGTGCGTGAAGCCTTCGTCGTCGACGACAGCATCAAGACGACCGACCTTTATCGCAACATCAGTCGCTAGAGCATTCTGCCCGCAAGTGACATCGCTTGCGGGCGGAAAGATGCTCTAGAATCAAAGTGCTAGAGCGTCATTGGTGCGTTCCTAGTGGCGCTCCAGAAAGTCCGTTCGGTTCAGGGAAGAGGAACATGAAGAAGAAGATAAATGTGAGGAAGCTGGGCCATATGGTCCTGATGGTCCGCGACATCCACAAGTCCGTCGAGTTCTACACCAATATCGTGGGCCTCGAAGTGTCCGACTGGATCGAGGACAAGATGGTCTTCCTGCGCGCGGGCGCCGACCACCACGATCTTGCCCTGTCGCAGATCCCGGCGGACTCACCCGATTTCAACGACCTGCCACGCTACACGCGGCCCGGCCTGGAGCATTTCTCCTACCTGGTCGATAGCCTGGAGGACATGGAAGCCGCGGCCGAAATGCTCCAGGAGCGGGGCGTCGAAATCGTCCGCGGCATCGGTAAGCACGGTCCAGGCGCCAACTGCTTCCTCGTGTTCAAGGACCCCGACGGCAACAACTGCGAAATCTACTGCGACATGATCCAGGTCACGGAAGACAGCCCGCATACCGCAAGGGTGTGGGAGCGCAACATCGATGCTTTCGACCAGTGGCGGTTCAAGCGCTTCGTCGTGCCGCCGCCGCATCAGGTGGTCAAGGACAAGCAAGGACAGTGACCTCCAAGGCGCCGGGTCAGCCCGGCGCCTCTCACCATATGCCTGCCAATTCTGTCGTCGGAGGCCTCCATGCCAGGCTCTAATTCGCGGCTTGTCGCCTATAGCCAAGTCGTTCTCTTTTTCGGTGCGTTCCTGCTTTTCTGGGAGTACGGCGTCCGATATTTCGAAGTCAAAAGCTACATCCTGCCGCCTTTGTCCTCGATCGTCGTTGCCGTGTGGGAAGCACGCGGCGAAGTGTTCGAGCACTCGATGTATACGCTTGCCGAAGTGTTGATCGGTTTCGGAGCGGCGGTCGTCATTGGCGTCATGCTCGGCATGGCCGTCTATGTCTCGCCCTTTGCCCAGCGCACCATCTACCCGCTCGTCACGGCGCTGCAGACCACGCCGAAAAGCGCGCTCGCGCCGCTGATGATCGTCTGGTTCGGCTACGGCTTCATCTCCAAGGTCGCAATGGCGTTCCTGTTCGCCTTCTTTCCGATCGTCGTTGCGACGCTCGGCGGTTTTGCCGGGACGGCCAAGAACCTCGAGGAACATTTCCGCGCGCTCAACGCCGGTCCGTGGCGCACTTTCACCACGCTCCGCCTGCCGAGCGCCTTGCCGAGCTTCATCGACGGCTGTCGCGTTGCCATGCCGCTCGCGATGATCGGCGCGATCATCGGCGAGCTCGTCGGCTCCGAGCGCGGTCTTGGCAATCTCATCATGATGGCGACCGCATCTTCGCGCACCGATCTCGTCTTCGGCTGCATCATCGTCATCACCCTGATTTCGCTCGCCCTTTATGCCCTGATCGAATTCGCGGCCAAGGCGGTCTGGTGGCGGGGTATCCAGGTATGAATATTTCAGTTCGGGAGGAAAAAATGGCGTCGGTAGCCACCGCCGGGGTGTCACAAAAGCAAGAGGGCACCGGCCCTGCGGCGGATACGGCCGCCAACCACATCGAGGCGCATGGGCTGAACAAGACCTTCGGTCAGTTCAAGGCGCTCGAAGACATCAACTTCGGCATCAGGCCTCAGGAGTTTGTTTCGGTTCTCGGCCCAAGCGGCTGCGGCAAGAGCACGCTGTTGCGCATCGTCGCCGGCCTCATCCCGTATGAAACGGGCACGGCGACGATCAAGGGCGAAAAGATCCGCTCGCCACGACCGGATATCGGCATGGTGTTCCAGACCAACAACATGCTGCCCTGGCTGACCGTGCGCGGCAATGTCGAGCTCGGCGCGCGCATCCGCAACATGCCGGCAGACGCACGCAATGCGGCGGTCGACAAGATCCTCGACGTGCTGTCGCTGACGAAGTTTGCCGATGCGCATCCGCACCAGCTGTCGGGCGGCATGCGCCAGCGCGCTTCGATCGGCCAGGCCCTGGTGCTCGATCCGCCGATCCTGTTGATGGACGAACCTTTCGGCGCGCTCGACGCGCTGACGCGCGACAAGCTCAACGTCGAGCTGTTGAGGATCTGGCAGGAGCACCGCAAGACGGTCATGCTGATCACCCACAGCATCGCCGAGGCCGTCTTCCTGTCGGACCGCGTTCTCGTCATGGCGGACCGCCCCGGCAAGATCGTCGAAGAAGTGACGATCGACCTGCCGCGCCCGCGCGACGCGGCCGCGACCCGCGCCCTGCCGAAGTTCGGCGAGTATGTCGCCTATCTCGGCAAGGTCATGGGCGTCACCAACTGAGGCAAGCCGGCCCGCGCTTTGGACTTACGGTTCAACGCGCGGGCTCAAGCGTCTTCTGCAAGGTCGGCGCTTTTTGAGGTTCGGCCGGCCAGTGCCCATGGTGGTGGAGATTGGACCTGTTGCGAAACCCTGGTAAGAGCAGCGCGGTGAAGGCTCCACCAGGAAAGGCAGCGCGTGAATATACAAACCGTTCGTATCGCCAGGCCAAGCGACGATCTGGATGCGCTGTTGCGGTTCTATCGCGACGGGCTCGGATTGGAGCTTCTGTCGCACTTCAAGGATCACGACGGATTTGACGGCATCATGCTCGGTCGTCACGGAGACCCGTATCATTTTGAGTTTACGAAGAAACACGGGCATCCGGTCGGTCGAGCTCCAAGCCAGGACAACCTGACCATCTTCTACATCCCTGACACCGATGAATGGATGGCTGCCGTCGAGCGAATGCGCGAAGCAGGCTTTTTGCCGGTTCCGTCGTTCAATCCCTTTTGGGACCGCAGCGGCAAAACCTTTGAGGACCCTGACGGCTACCGAACGGTTTTGCAGAACGCGGCCTGGCGACCGGCATCTGGCGCCGCAAGGACTGGGTGACCGCGTCGTTGCCGCCGTTTCGCGCCGGGTTGTTCTCTTCCCGCAGCTCCGATTGACAATATACATACGTATGTATATTTATTACGGGGTAGCGGATGAGCGACCAGGAGGGCCAGCATGAAGGCGAACGACAAGCGGAAGGAGCGCGGCGATCGCGCCCGGGCGAATATTCTTCATTACGCGACGCAGATCGCGTCGGTGGAGGGGCTGGAGGGGCTGACGTTCGGGCGGGTCGCGGCAGACGCCGGCGTGGCGCGAGGCAACGTTCAGGTCCTGTTCGGCGACCGGGAAGCCCTGCAACTGGCGACGATCGAAAACGGCGTGGCGCTTTATGCCGAAACGGTGGTTGGCCCCGCGATGGCGCTGCCGACAGCGGCCGAACGCCTGATCGCTCTCATTGAGGGATGGTTCACGTTCGTTGAACACAGAACGCTGCCTGGCGGTTGCCTGGTACATGCGCTCAGCAGCGAATATCGCACCCGGCCGGGCGAGATCCGCGACCGTGTCGAACATCATCGGGCCGAGGCGAGGCAGCGTATCGTCGATCTCGCAAACGAGGCGGTCACCGCAGGCGAGCTTCATGGCGGTATCGATGTCGGCCTGCTGGCCTTTGAACTGACGTCTTACCAGGCATCGGCCAATGTGGCAGCCCTGATGGGGGAACCTGACCAGTTCGAACTCGCGCGCCGTGCGTCCCGGGGGCGGCTTGCCGCGGCGCGGGGCTTGTGATGGACGGCGATCCCTTTCATTCCGGAGAGCAGCATCTCCAGCGCCTCTTTGCCGTCCGGGAGCAACTGGCCGGATCGCGCGCGATACAGACGAGCCTGCCACCTGGCTTTGCAGGCTTCCTTGCGGAACTGCACTACGTCGTCCTGGCCGTGCCTGACCGGGGGGGGCGCATCTGGGCCACCATGGTCTTCGGTCGCCCCGGCTTTCTGAGTGCGCCAGACGCCATGCATGTGCGTGTCGCAGCGCGCCCTGACGCCGGAGATCCGGTGGCGCGCGGCATTGTCGAGGGAGCTCCGATCGCTCTCCTTGCGATCGATCTGTCGACCCGGCGGCGCATCCGCGTCAATGGCCGCATAGGGCGGGTGGGGCAAAGCGATTTTGCCGTCGATGTGCGGCAGGCCTTTGGAAACTGTCCGCAGTACATTCGCCCGAGGGACGTCGAAGAGGCGGCCGGCGCGAGCCGAGAGCCGGTTCTGATCTCGGCCGATACGAGCTTGGCTCGCCGCGTCGTCGCTGGTGCCGATACGTTTTTCGTTGCGACCCGCGCCGCCTCCGATGCCGGCGGCGATATGGATGTCTCCCATCGCGGCGGCCCGGCCGGATTCGTGCAGTGGGACGGCGACAGTCTGATCTGGCCGGAATACCGCGGAAACTACTACTTCAACACCCTCGGCAACCTGCTCGTCGATCCTGCCTGTTGTCTGCTGTTTCCGGATCTTGGCACGGGCGAGATGCTGGTCATGACCGGTCAGGCCGCGCTCGACGGCTTCGACGGGCGCCTGAGGCGCTCGCACGAGGGCCTGCCGATGAACGGGCTGGTTCGCTTCAAGCCCGACCTCCTGATGAGCCGGTCCGCACTGTTGCGCCCGTAGTTCGATCCGATCCCAGTTTTGTCACCCACATCTTGGCATCGGCCGTTCCATGGCCGTGCCGGAAAGGTCTTGTCATGGTCAATGCCACGCTCGAAACCCCGCATGAGGCCGATCGGCCGCAGGCGACCAATCCATGGCTTTCGGTGTCGATGCTCGCCTTCGGCGTCTTCGTCGTCGGGACGGGTGAGTTCGTTCTGGCGGGCCTGTTGCCGCTTCTCAGCAGTTCGCTCGACATCGCCCCCTCCGTTGCAGGGCAGGTCATCACGATTTTCGCTTTGACGTGCGCGATCGCGGGCCCTGTTCTCGTGGCTGCGACTGGCGGCTGGGAACGCCGAACCGTCCTCCTCGTCGCAGCCCTTGTTTATCTCCTCGGTAGTGTCTGGACCGCGCTTGCGCCGAGCTATGCGCAGGTTCTGACCGGTCAGGTCGTGGCGGCGCTTGGCGTCGGGCTGTTCGTGCCGACCGCCACTGTCACCGCCGCCGCCATGGTCCTGCCGGCGCAACGGGGCAGGGCAATCGCCCTGGTCGTCAGCGGCTTTACGGCGGCCACGGCGCTTGGCGCGCCGCTCGGCACGGCTTTCGGCGGCGCGTTCGGCTGGCGATCCACCATGTGGCTTGCAACGGGGCTCGCAGCCCTCGGCGTCGTCGGTATCGCCGCCTTCGTTCCGAAGTCGATCAGAATCGCAGCGACGACGGGCTTGCTGCAGCAGTTGCGGCTGCTGCGTAACCCGCAAATTCTGGCGGTGCTCGGCGTAACGCTTCTCGCCTTCACCGCCGTCTATCTACCCTACACCTATATGGGCATCATCTTTGCGGCCGCCACGCAAGGAAACAGCGTGTATCTGGCCGGCCTGATGACGACGCTCGGCGTGATCGGCACGATCGGCAACCTGGGTGCAGGCATGCTCGCCGACAGGGTTGGCGGCCAGAAGGTTGTGGCAATCGCCCTGCTTTGGCTCATCATCAGCATGCTGATCCTGCCACTGACCACCGACACGCTGGCATCGGCTTTCGCAATCATCGCATTCTACGGGATCGCCGCCTTTGCGATCACGACGCCGCAGCAACACCGGCTGATCTCGCTGAAACCAGAGGCCGCCGGCGTCCTGGTCTCGCTCAATCAGGCCATTCTCTACCTTGCCATTGCGCTGTCCGGCTCGATCGGAGGCCTTGGACTAGAGTGGGCAGGGGCCGGCAATCTCGGCTTCATTGCGGCGGCGCTTGCAGCAACGGCATTGCTGTTATCGGTGTCGATGAAATCGAACCCTGACAACGATCGATAGGCAGGCAGCCCACCGGGTGCGTTCGGCCTCCGCGCGCCCGGCTTGCGCTCCCCAAACTATCCGCCGTGCCGCAAGGCGGGATAGAGCGAGGCAATCAACAGCACCGCCATGGCGATGTTGAATAGACGAAGCCTCCGGCCGACCATCAGCCACTGCTGCAGGACGGTTCCCATCCAGGCCCAAACGATGTTGGCGGCAAACCCGATAATCGCGAAGGCCGACGCCACGACAACGACGGAAACCAGGACCCGTTCCGGTGCGAACAGGCTGGTCGCAGACAGGCCTGTTGCCCAGACTTTCGGATTGACCCATTGAAACGCGGCGGCCTGGAAAAACGAAAGTGGCTTGCCGACGGCGTCGCCGACGCCGGGTGGTGACGCGTTTGCGATCTTCCAGGAAAGCCACAAAAGGTAAGCCGCCGAGGCAATACGCAACGTCGTTTCGAGTTGGGGAACGATCTCGAAAATGGCCATGAGCCCGACGCCGGCCAGCAATATGATCGGCAGAACGCCAGCGGAAATTCCGATCAGATGCGGGATCGAGCGGCGGAAGCCGTAATTCGCGCCGGACGCCATGACCATGATGTTGTTCGGGCCGGGCGTGATTGTCGCGGCAAAGACAAAGCTGAGAAGTGCCGGAATAATTGCGTCGTCCATGTATTTCTCCGATTGGGAAGCGGACGCCGCAATTGAGCCGGAGAAACGAAAAGGCCGCCCATTGCGGCGGCCCATGTTGCACATAGCAGTTGGAGCCGCCTTAAATCGGCAGCCACCAGCTCGCGTCATGCGTGAATTGATCGAGTAGCGTGATCATCGCTCGAGTATAGCCACAAACCTTGCAGGGCAGCAATTGGCCGGCGGCGACGGCGGTGCCTTTTGGCGCAACGCTCGCTGGGAAATGTCGTGCACCGGGCGCGGCCTCACCGAACGGGCGATCTCTTCAGTGGGCCATTCGATGCCGTTGCGTCGTTGGCTGAGCGCTGCGGTAGGGCTGCATCCTATAAAACCTAGGCGTCACGACCGGGAGGCACGGGAGACGCTTGATCGCAGAATACGCCACATGGTTGTGAAGCGATTGATCGGGGTAGGCGGCTCCGGTTGCTGGCCAGTTTTCGAGTGCTCAAAGGAAATCTGACGCGCAACCCTTTTAACCGGTCCAGTCGCACGCGAAGGGTTCTGCCGCTGACGGCAAACCCATTTTAGTTGCGCTGCCTCAAAGAGATGATGGCTCGCCCCTGACATTACACAGTCGCGGCCGGGCCTGCATGCCCGCCGTTCTTATTGGTCGTGCCCGCCAGCAGGGGTTGCATTCATCATCATCGCCCTAGATTCTGGGCAAATGTTTCTCTGCAGGTCTGCCCGGGATAAAGCCTGCCGGAGAGGTCGTCGACTGACGGTTTCAAACCAAACAGCTTCGCAAACATTTAGGAAGACCAAGACGTGAAAATCGTACGCAACATTATTCTCGCCCTCGCAGTCCTAACGGCGACGCCCACCCTTGCCGACGAAGTTCGTCGTGAGACCATCCATTTCGCTGCCGGCTCCTCTGGATCAACCATCGACGGCACTGTGAAGGGCTACCAGAGCGTCCAATACGCGCTCGGGCTCATAGCGGGTCAGAAGCTCAGCATACAACTCGATCCAAGCAATTCCAGTCTATACTTCAACGTAACAGCGCCCGGCGCGGACGCTGCGATGTACAACAGTTCGATCAATGGCAATAGCACGAGCGTCACGATTCCATCGAGCGGCAACTATGTGATCGACGTTTATCTGATGCGCAACGCCGCTCGTCGTGGAGATACTGCAAACTATACCTTGACGCTCTACGCCGAATAGGCGCCAATCCTCAGGCCTGCGCAGCGCCCGGCGTCTGCTTGCGCGCATAAACGACAAGCCGCAGATGCTGCCCGCCGTCGATTGTGAGCGAGGTGTGCTCGAACTCGACGGCTGTTTCGTCCACCATGATCGTCCGGGTGCCGGTGCAGGGGGCGTGCACGTCCTGGCGCCGCCACCAGTTCTTGAATTCGGGCGAGACCCGTTCCAGCTCTTCGACCAGGGTGCGGGCATCCGGATCGTCTCGCGCGCCGGCAAAGTCGCGGCGGAAACTGGCGAGCATGGCCGGCGCCTGTTCCTCCCACTTCACGAAGGCCTTCCGCAACGCGCCATCGGTAAACAAGGCCCAAAGCAGGTTGCGGCGGTGAGGCTCGTGGCTTTCAAACCCAAACAGCCGGTCGGCCGGCGCGTTGAAGGCCAGCACGTCCCAGCGCAGGTTGATGATGTAGGCGGCGTGGGGCGCGAGGTCTTCCACCAGCCGTGTGACCAGCGACGGCGCGATGCAGAACGTCTTGCCGGGCTCCGCCGGCGGACGCTCGTGGGCAAGAACGAAGAGATGCCGGCGTTCGGCGACATCCAGCTTGAGCACGCGGGCGAGATTGTCGAGGAAGCCGGCGGACACCCCGATCTCCCGGCCCTGTTCGAGCCATGTGTACCAGGTCAACCCGACGCCTGCGAGAGCCGCGACCTCTTCCCGCCGCAACCCCGGTGTGCGCCGGCGCTTCGCGCTTGGCAGGCCGACATCTTCGGGCAAGAGCCGCTCACGACGGCTACGGAGGAATTCGGCAAGCTCGGGACGGGTTCGTTCAAGGGCGCGCATCGTTCAGCCAATTGCAAAAAGTAACAGCATAAGTGGTTAAATTGTAAAAGGATAATGGCTGTGAAATCGCTGGTGCGTCAACAAGAAGAGGACGCCCATGAGCTCGCACACCTGCACAACCGAAAGACTTTCCCCAGCGTCTGCCGGAACGACCCACAGTCCGCCCTGGCTTGGCCTCTGCATCCTGTTGCTGGCCGGGTTCGTAACGATCTTCGACCTCTTCGTTGTCAACGTCGCGATCCCCTCGATGCGGGCGGAACTGGGCGCCAGCCTGTCGCAGATCGGCTTCATCGTTGCGGGCTACGAGCTTGCCTTCGGTGTCCTGCTTGTCACCGGCGGGCGGCTCGGCGACCTCTACGGGAGACGCCGGTTGTTTGTCCTCGGCATGGCCGGTTTTACGGCGGCCTCGCTTCTTTGCGGCATGGCTCCGTCAATTGAAATCCTGATCGGCGCGCGGGTGTTGCAGGGGCTGGCGGCTGCTTTGCTGTTCCCGCAGGTCTATGCCTCGATCCGTCTGAACTTCTCGGGCAACGACGGTCGCCGCGCCTTCGGTCTGCTCGGCATGACACTCGGTCTTGCCGCCATCGCCGGCCAGATCCTCGGTGGCTTTCTGGTCGAAGCCGATCTCTACGATCTCGGCTGGCGCACGATCTTCCTGATCAACGTACCCATCGGTCTTTTTGCAATCGTGATGGCGCGCTTCATTCCCGAAACACGGGCGCCCGAACGCTCTACGCTGGACTGGCTCGGTGTGGCACTGGTCAGTCTCGGGCTGACGCTCCTGCTGGTGCCGCTGGTCGAGGCGCCGACCCGCGGCTGGCAGGCCCGGAGCTTCCTGTCGCTTGTCGCCGCCGCCTTTCTGCTTGCCGCCTTCTATCGCCAGCAGGAACATCGCCGCAAAGCCGGACGCCAACCCCTCGTTGACATGAAACTGCTGCAGCAGCCGCGGTTTGCGCAGGGTGGATTGCTGGTCCTGCTGATTTATTCGACTGCCTCTTCCTTCTTCCTCTGCTTTGCGCTCCTGGTGCAGATGGGCTTCGGCCTCAGCCCGTTTCAGGCCGGTCGTGTCTTCGTGCCATGTTCCATCGCTTTTGTGATCGTTTCCCTATGCGCTGCGCGCCTCGTCGTCCGTTTCGGAACGCCTGCCATCGCCATGGGGGCGCTGATCTACGCAGTCTCGTTCGGCGTGCTGGTCGGGCAGGTGTGGATTGCCGGGGCGGGTCTCGTGGTTGCTCACCTCGTTCCCGCGCTGGTCGTCATCGGTGGGGCGCAGGCGATGATCATGACGCCGCTGCTCAACCTCGTGCTTGGCTTCGTGGACGAGCGGCAGGCGGGTATCGCCTCCGGGATCATTTCGACGCTTCAGCAGGTCGGTGCAGCGCTCGGCGTGGCCGCGGTCGGCATCCTCTTCGGCGCGACGCTTGGGACGGGTTCGCAGGAGCCGGCTGCGCGCTACGCCTTGGCCTTCGTCTCCGGCATGGGTTACAACGTCGCGGCGGCTGTAATCGTTGCGATCCTGCTGGTGCGGCTGGCGGTCCACGGGCGCCCCGCGAACTGAACCTCTGTCCTAAGGACGCGGGCGGTGACGCCATCGATCGGGATGGTGACCCGCCGCGGTCGGCATCCGCAGGGTTTCAGCCAATGCGCCGCGCGTTCCGAACTTCGCAGGAGGCATCGGTCCGCTGTGTCTTCTCCACGTTGAGTATCCAATCCCGGAAGATCGCGATCTTTGGATTGTCCTGGGCGTGCTCGGGACACACCAGGTAATAGGCAAACTCGTCTATCAAAGTTGCGTCCAGGAGCTGCACCAGCTCGCCGCTGGCGAGTTCCGCTGCAATCATTGCGGCGGGCAGCAGGCCTGCGCCATGGCCCGACAGGATCGCCTTCAGAATAAGGCTGCTATCGTCAAAGGACGCGCCACGGGGAGAGCGGAACTCTTCCACGCCATTTGCCTGGAACCAAAGGCTCCATCCCCTTCGGTCGGCATCATGGACATGCGGCCAACGGATGAGATCGGCCGCGCATTGGGGAGCGCCGAGGCGATCGACGAGATCAGGGGCTGCCACGGTGACCATCTCGACGGCTAAGACGTGGTCGCTGCGCAGGCCGGGATAGCGGCCGGCACCATGACGCACCGCGACATCGACGCTGCCGCGGGAGAAATCGGCAAGAGCATTGCTTGCGACGATCTGGAGATCGATTTCGGGGTTGCTTTCCTGAAAGGATCTCATGCGCGGCACGAGCCAGGACGATGCGAAAAACGGCGTGACGCTGACCGTCAGCATTCCGTTGTCGTTGGAGGCCATGACGCGTCGCGAGGCTTCGGCAATCTGGCGAAAGGCGTTGCGGACCGCCGGCAGATAGTCCCGGCCCGCATCGGTCAAATAAATGCCGCGTGTCACCCGTTCGAACAGCTTCACCCCAAGATGTGCCTCCAGCGACTTCAGCATCTGGCTGACGGCGCCCGGCGTGACGCAAAGCTCGTCGGCCGCCATCTTGACCGAGAGATGGCGGGCGGCAGCTTCGAAAGCCTTCAGGGCGTTGAGCGGAGGAAGGTGGCGGCTCATGATTTAGTTTTTCTAAGTTATAGGGCTGATTAAATCTGGTTTGTCGGCCGAGTACGACGTGGTTTATCACAATATATGCCGCTTGTCTCACGGTTCACGGGGAACAGGAGGCGCGATTGAGAAAAGACAGATTTTCTAATGTATACGCGCTTGCCGCAATCGGGAAAAATTGCATGACGATAGTTTCGGACGAATTCAGTTTGCTGACCCTCACGGAGATCGCAGACAAAATCAAAAGTGAGAGCGTTTCCTCGCTTGCGGTCACCGAGGCCCAACTTCGGCGCATCGCGCGACTGGAACCGGATCTCCACGCCTATGCGCAGGTGATGGAAACAAGCGCGCTGGAACAGGCGAAGGCGGCGGATGAGGAAATCGCCGCCGGAGGCCATCGCGGCCCGCTGCACGGCGTTCCCATCGCCGTCAAAGACCTGTGCTGGATCGAAGGCGTGCCAACCAGGGCCGGGACACTCGTCCATAGCAATTTTGTTCCGGGCGAAGACGCCACTGTCGTCAGACGCCTGAGGCAAGCAGGCGCCATCATTGTCGGCAAGACGCAGATGACCGAGGGCGCCTATTCGGACTACCATCCGGCAATCACCCCGTCTGTCAATCCGTGGCACGCGGACTATTGGGCCGGGATTTCCTCGAGTGGTTCAGCTGTCGCGACGGCGGCGGGCCTTTGTTTCGGTGCGATCGCGTCGGACACGGGGGGCTCGATCCGCTGGCCGGCGGCCGCAAATGGTGTCACGGGCCTCAAACCGACATGGGGGCGGGTCAGCCGGCACGGCGTCTTTGATCTCGCTCCCTCCCTCGACCACATCGGCACGATTGCGCGAAGCGCCATGGATGCGGGCATCCTTCTTGCGGCCATAGCGGGAAGGGATCCGAAGGACCCGACGGCGGTCGCGCAACCGGTGCCGGATCTCGCCTCGGCTTTACAAGGCGGGATCGGCGGCCTTCGGATAGGCTTCGATCCCCTGTGGAACAGCGAGGACGTGGAGCCCCAGACACGGGCCGCTCTCGCCGCTGCCGCGGACGTTTTTACTGCTCTTGGCGCGCACATGGTCGAGATCAGGTTCCCGGATGTGAGCCAGGCCGTTGCCGACTGGGTGCCGAACTGCGCCGTGGAGGCGGCAGCCGTACACGAGCGAGACTTTGCCGCGAACAGGGACTTGTATGGGCCCATCCTTGCCGGCGTCATCGAAATGGGCAAAGCCGTCTCGGAGGCTGAGTATCAGCAGATCCTTCTGCGACGGGCGATTTTCCGTCGCGACGTCGAAGCCCTGTTTGCGTCCGTCGACCTGATCCTGACCCCCGTTCAGCCGTTCGCTCCCCTGACGCTCGCGACCATCGCGACACTTGGTGAGCAGCCGGATCTGATCGCCAGGCTGCAACGCTACACCTGCCCTTTCGATATGAGCGGCCATCCGGCACTGACGTTCCCTGCAGGCATCGCAAAGGATGGCATGCCGATCGGCCTTCAACTCTTGGCCGGTCAGTTCCAGGAATTGGCCCTGGTGCGCGCCGGAGCGGCATTCCAGGGGCACACGGCTTGGCACAAGCGGCACCCAGGAAAAGGCTGAGGGAGAGAACGATGATGAACACTCACCACCAGCGCCAAGGCATCTTCTACGGATGGGTCGTCGTCGCCGCGACGTTTACGCTGACATTCGTAGGCTTTGGTAGCGCCTATACCTTCAGCGCCTTCATCGAGGTGTTGCAGCAGGATCTCGGGGCATCGCGTGGCTCCGTTTCGCTCGTTTTTTCTTTGGCAGGCTTTTTGTACTTCTGCCTGGGCGTGGTTTCCGGCCCGCTTGCGGACCGGTTCGGGGCCAGATCGCTCTGCGTTGTCGGCATGGCGCTTGTCGGTCTCGGCCTTGTCTTGGCGGGCCAGGCGCGCACCATTGCCGAGGTCTATGCAGCCTACGGGCTCGGCATCGGCCTGGGCGTCGGATGCGCCTATGTGCCTGCCCTTGGGGCCGTGCAGCGCTGGTTCGTCGCGCGACGTGGCCTGGCTTCGGGGCTTGCGGTCAGCGGTATCGGGCTCGGCACGCTTGTCATGCCGCCGCTGGCGACGTGGTTGATCGCGACCCTGGGCTGGAGAGAGGCCTATCTGGTGCTCGGTGGCGCGGCCGCCGTCGTCGGCATCGGCGCGTCGCTGCTGCTCGAAAGCGATCCGGGGCGACGGGGGATGCGTCCGGACGGAGCTTTGGCTGAGCCCGGCGTCGCGAAGTCGGTGGCAACGGAGGGCGTTTCGGTCAAGGATGCAATCCGGACGCCGCAATTTGTCGGCCTGTATGTGGCATGCCTGTTGAGTGCAATCGGCGTGTTCGTCCCCTTCGTCCATCTCGTCCCGTTTGCAGTCGATCACCAGATTGCTCCAACCGTCGCCGTCCTCCTCCTGAGTGCGATCGGCGTTGGCAGCACAGCGGGGCGCTTCTGCCTTGGGGGGCTTGCGGACCGCTTGGGTCGGGACGCCTTCCTGGCGGTCATGTACGCGGGCATCGCCGTGTCGCTTGCAGTTTGGGCCTTTGCGACCGGGCTTTTGGCCCTCGCTGCCTTCGCCCTGCTGTTCGGATTGTTCTATGGCGGCTGGGTCGCCGTGCTGCCGGCCGTGGTTGCCGATCATTTCGGCCGTCGCAATGTCGGCGGTATCATCGGTCTTCTTTACACGAGCGTTGCAATCGGCACGCTGATCGGCCCGAGCCTTGCCGGCTTTATCTACGACGCCAGCAACAGCTACTTCCCGGCTATCGCAATCAGTGGAGGCGCCAACGCGGTGGCCGCGCTTGTCGCGATCGTGACGATCAGCTTCAAGTCAAGGACAGTTGCCGAAGGGTCTTGAGCCGGCATTACAGCTTTTTCGTTCCCGCCTTCTGTATTGGATATCGCTGCCACGCGCCCGCAAGATTGCTTGCATTGGTTGTGACGAATTGATAATGACTCAACCAATGAGATATGGTCGGAGGCGAGAGGACGAACGGCGTTTCATCCGTTGCGCGTTTCGCCTGTCGTCACGCATGGCGCCAAACGAAGCGGGCCGCAGCAGTGGCCGTCTTCACGGTTGAGCAGTGCGACCATCGACTTGCCGATCGAACGGTTCAAAGGTTGGCTGGATGAGCGGGGAGCAATTTGACGACTATTATCAGACGCTGTCGACGCTGCTTCGTTCCTCGCTCGATGAGGTCAAGGAGAGCCTTTCGGATGAAGACTACACCGGGATAAGGGACCACCTCGATCATGGTGCGTACGGTGTCGCATGGGAGCTCCTTTGGGACCTGCTTCATGCACATCCTTTGCAGATACCGGCCGATCTCGTCGAATGCGGGCGAAGAATGGGTATCGATGCTTTGTAAGCTGAGATAGCTGAGGTGCCACAAACATCTGCTCTAGGAGGCGCACCGTTTCGGCCAGACCGTCGGCCATCGACGCCGTTGCGGGGTGTCGGTCTGATCCGGGCCGTCACCGCGAAAGAGCGGGCTATAGACTTCAGACGCGGACAAGGGCTGCCCGGTTGAACTGCAAAGGACGAACACGGTGAAGCATCAATCCGAAATGCCAATCGCGCCCGGTTCCATTCAGGGGGAAGTCGACGCCACTCATGGCGGTGCCGATGCGATGCTCCTGGCAAGGATCGTTGCCGAACTCGGCATGCCGTCGGAGCCTCCGGCCGTCCTGATCGGCTCGGGACAGAACTCCGTCGCCTATCAGCTTGGCGATCGGATCCTTCGATTGCCGCGCCATGCCGGCGCCGAACGCGACCTCCTGCGAGAAGCCTCAACGCTTCGTGCGGTTCGGCCTCTTCCGGTGCCGGTGCCTGATCTTGAGGTGCGCCGCATCGGCGGCCAACTCATCTCGCTGCACGCCAAGATCCCGGGCGAACCGCTTTCGCACCTGGCCGGCCTGACAATCGGCGCACGGAAGGCTTTGGCCGTGGACCTTG
Source organism: Ensifer sp. ZNC0028 (assembly GCF_000799055.1). NCBI lineage: Bacteria > Pseudomonadati > Pseudomonadota > Alphaproteobacteria > Hyphomicrobiales > Rhizobiaceae > Ensifer > Ensifer sp. ZNC0028. The sequence continues at coordinate 14,888 of NZ_JTLA01000126.1, read as the reverse complement.
CCGCCTTTCTGCAGGCCCTGCATTCGGTCCCCATCGACCGCTTGGAGGCCGAGCCCGCCGAGGCGCCTTCGTCCGAATGGCATCGGCTTCTGACGCAATGCGAAGATGTGGCCTTTCCGCTGCTTTCGCCTGATGTCGTCACCGGTCTGCGGACGCGTTTTTCCGATTTTCTGGCGACCTGCGACGCGCTCCCGCAGTGCCTGATCCACGGGGACTTTGGGACTGGAAACATCCTCGTCGATCGCGGCCGCCTCTCAGGCGTCATCGATTTTTCCGGCTGCGGCCCCGGTGACCCAGCCTATGATTTTGCCAGTCTCGCGGCAGGACTTGGTGACGGGTTCGTCGATCTGGTGCTTGAGTACCTTCCGGCCGACACGGCGGCGAGGGAGCGTATGAGCTTCTATCGAATGACGTTTCCGCTTCTCGACATCCTGTATGGCGTCGAAAACCGCGACCCGGAGACAATCCACGCGGGCGTGCGCGCCTTTGCGGCCTAGGCCTCGTTCGGCCTTCAAATGCTTCCGCAGCGCACAAAGATGCAGAAGTGCGAGATTTCGAAGGGACTTGTTCATCGACGACAAGGCGCCAGCAATACCGGAAAGCGAATAACACCATATAAGTGTGTTGCGACGCACAACGAATCTGAAGTTGTATTTCGCTTCGTTTGAGTGTAAAGAAGGCGTCCTCCAGAAATGAATATGCGAGTCCAGAGTGGCTCGCCAAGAACAGGGCTCGAACGATTGCGAGTTTTCCTGGGAGGATTGCTATGCCGATTCAGCAACTGACTGACGCGGGTGATCCAGGTGTGGACGATCGTCCGCTATGGGACGTCATTTTCGGCATCTTCGGACTGCCGGCGCTGTTCATTTCGCACCGGCTCGGTCTCTTTCGGTTCGTTGCCGACAGGAACCCGACCTTGGAGCAGCTCTGCGACGGCCTGAAGCTCCAGCGGCGCAGCGCCCAGATTCTGGTCAGCGCCGCGACCTCGCTCAATTTCCTTGAGTTCGTCGATGACCGCTATCGCCTGACGCCGTTGTCAAAGTCCTATCTTCTGGAAAACAGCCCGAATTACTTCGGGCATTACTGGGATTTGTTGATCGACAATCGTGAGGTCTTTTCGTTCGACGCCCTGGAAGCTGCGATCGTCAGCGGCGCCCCTCGGGCCTATGGCGTCGAGGACATCTACGCGACCCATCGCGAGGATGCCGAACGGACCCGGACGTTCACGCGGGCGATGCATTCGGTCAGCGTATCGGCGGCGCACGGATGGGTGCACAAGCTGGATCTTACCGCCCATCGTAGAATGCTCGATATCGGCGGAGGCTCGGGCGCCCATGCGCTGGCGGCGGTCAGCACCGCTCCGCAGCTGCTTGCGACCGTGTTCGATCTTGCGACCGTCTGCCCGGTGACGGAAGAGTTCATCGCTCGCTACGGTCTTGCCGATCGCGTCGACGCCCGGGCCGGCGACATGTGGACGGATCCGTTTCCGCGGGCCGACCTGCATTTCTATTCCCACGTCTACCATGGCTGGGCGCCGGAAAAATGCCGCTTCCTCAGCCACAAGAGCTTTGGCGCTCTGGAGCCCGGCGGGTGGATCGTCGTCCATGAGATCCTCTATGACGACGCCGGCAAGACCGGCCCCTTTCCCGCCGCTGCGACGAGCATGATCATGTTGGGTTGGGGCGAGGGCGAGCAGTACTCCGGTCCTGAGATATGCGGCTTTCTGGAGGGGGCCGGTTTTCGCGATCTGCAGGTCATCCCGGCTTTCGGCTACCACAGCATCGTCACGGCTTTAAAGCCATGAACGGGTCGCAAAATACTCCGACCGCCGCGCAAATGATGCGCTTCACCCGGGCGATCGATGGCCGGGTGCTCGGCCGCCAGTCGCCCGATTATGATCTCGTTCGGCGATCGCTCGTTTGGAACGGACGTCCGCCGGAACGCTCCCCACTCCTGATCGTCGAGGCGCGTTCGGACGCCGACGTGGCGACCACGGTCGATTTCGCGCAACGCCACATCCTCTCCGTCAGCGCGCGCGGCACGGGCCACAGCTACAGCGCGATCTTCCTGTGCGATGGGGGCGTGCTGCTCGACCTCTCCCGCTTGAACGATGTGGCGGTCGATCGGGTGTCGCGTCGGGTAAGCGTCGGACCGGCCGCGACGAGCGGGCAGATTTGTGCGGCGCTGGAACGGGAGGGGATGGCGTTTCCCGTTGGCCACGACGCCTCCGTCGGGATCGGCGGGTTCCTTCTGGGGGGCGGGCTTGGGGTCAACAGTGCCGCCTGGGGCGGCATGAGCACCTTCAACATTCTGGCGGCAGACGTCGTCACGGCTGACGGCGTTTCGCGACGGGTCAGCGCCGATGAAAATGCCGACCTCTTCTGGGCGTTGCGGGGAGGCGGACCCGGACTTCCGTTCATTGTGACGCGCTTCCACCTGCGTTGTTACGATTACCCCGGTGCGATCACGAGCAAAACCTATGTGTTTCGCTTTTCCGACCTGCCGCGCCTGGCAAAAGCTCTGGAGGAGATCGCCCCCGCTCTCGACCGGCGGCTTCAGGTGATGCTGGCGGCCGTCGCGGCGCCGCCGGGGCTGGCCGAGACATGTACCGCCGAGGACCATGGTCGCATCGCGGCCCTCACGGCCATCGCCTTCGCCGATGATGCCCCAGCGGCCCGGTCGATGCAGGCGCAACTGGCAGCGTTGCCCATTCTCGCGAACGCTTTAGCGCCCACCGACGATCAGGCCATAACGTTCGCGCAGGTCCTGGAACAAGGAAAAGACCTTCTTGTGTCGAAACGCTATCGCACGGACAACGTGCTCTGCGATGCCATCGGAGACGCGGCAGAGGTCATCATGCGGCATCTCCCGGCCGCACCGTCGCCAGCCGCCTTGTCCCTGATCGTCTGGCGTGGACAGCAGGCGCAACCGGACGCTGCCTACTCCGTTTCGGGTCGGTACTTCGTTTCGACCTATGCACAATGGGATCTGGTTGGGGACGACGCGATCAACGCCACCTGGCTGCGCCGCTTTTATGACGACATGGCTGGCATAGCGACCGGCGCCTACGTCAACGAATTCGATCTGGAGGGGCGACTTGGTGAGGTCGGCCGGTGCTATGCGGCGATCGCCCTCGATCGTCTCCGGACCTTACGACGACAGCATGATCCGCGCGGGGTTTTTCACAACCCGTTTTCTCACCTGCATCCGTAATGGGGGTATGTCGATGCGCGTTCGTACCTACGGCAAGATCGACGAGGCAGGCCCAGGGCGCTGGGACGAGTTGGTCGCCAGTTGCGGCGCGCCGCTCTTCTACCGTTCGGCGTTCTTGCGGGCCTTCGAGAGATTTCCGCTGCATAGCGTGCAGGCGCATTTCTACATCGTCGGAGAGGACGCGCAGGGCGGACTGGTTTTTGCGACCCCGGTCTACCTGCTGAAAGGCGTCGATCCGATGAAAATCCTCAACAATCACTTTGCCGACTATGGCGGCGAGCTCATCCTCGTCAACCATGTCTGGCATTGCTACGACACGTGGATCCCGGCGCGTCGTCTCGACCCCGATGTCGTCGGCACTGTTCTATGGGCCGTGGAAGCGCTGGCCGCGGATCTGGGCGTAGCGCTCTGGGGGTTCACCAATGTCGATGGCACCGGCGAACTGAGCCGTGCTCTCACGGCTGCAGGCATGGCAGGGGTCCAGGTCGAAGAACGGTTCCTTGTCGATCTCGCGCCCATTCCCGACATCGATCGATACCTTGCCCTGTTAAACCAGCCCGTGCGCCAGAACTTGCGGCGCTACATGCGCATTGCGGAGCGCGCGGGCATCGTCGCCCAAGTCGCCCCTGTGGAGCATGCCGACCTCGAGGGCTTCGTCGCGCTCGCCCGCGCCGGTGCCGCCAAGTATGGCAATGCCGACTACTACCGTCCGGGTATCTTCGAGGATTTTCTGCGAGCTCTTGGCGGACACGTCCGGGTGTTCGAGCAGAGGCTGGAAGGCAGGTTGATCGGCTCGACAGTTCTTCTGGTCGATGAGACGACACTGCATTGGTGGGTGGCCGGAAACGACTATACCGCCGTGCCTCAGATCAGCCCGTTCTACCTTGCTTTCCTGGCCGCCATCAAAGAGGCGATGGCCACCGGCAAGGTGGTCGTCGAAGCCGGCCGCCGCAACCCGCGTTTCAAGACGCGGCATGGCCTGCGACCCCGGCCGGTCCAATCCCATTTCCTGCCGACATTTCAGCGCGCTGTCGAGGGATAACGCAGGTCGTTATCGCGAGGCGCTGGGCAGGCGGCGCCCGTTGGCCAATGGTGCCGATAAATGGGACGGAGGGAAACCAAGGAGGAGGTGGAACCCATGACGTCAAGCGTCGCTCACGATGGCATGTATCAGCATTTCGCCTGGACTCTGCCGCCGGCCGATCCGCAGGCGTGGCTCGCGGCGCTCATCGCGCTCCACCAGCTTTTCGATGGCGCCTTCACCGCCAAAACCTGGCTATGCCGCTGGGTCGGCGCTGGTCCGCGGGCGTTCTCGTCAATCGAACTGGCGCAGCTCACCGATGGCCCGATTAGTCTCGTCGCGTGCCATCGACTGGTCCGCGCAAGCGATGGTGCCGAACGAAATACGCTGGGTCAGGGCGAACATGTGATCGTCTTCGCCCGCACAGCCGTTGACCTTGCGACCGTCGAACGCTGGCATCCGCGCACGGCACTGGTCCTTGAGGCCACCGAGAACCGGGACAACTTGACCGTCACCTACATTCAGCGGCGCGGTGTCATCGATCCGGGCTTCCCGGCGATATTGGAGCGCGCGGTCAATGGGTTGGTCCCGCTTACACGCCGCGGCGTGGATGATACGGCCGATATCGCAGCTACGATCCGGGCTGTGCTTCCCACTCAGGCGGTCACGCCGAAAGCCGTCGAAACGGCTCCGGATCTGTTTATCCACCGCTTCTCCGCGCTCGCGGCACAGGCCCCCGATCGCCCGGCGATCGTCACGGGGGATACGAGCATGAGTTATGGCGAACTCGCCCGTGCAAGCGACAGTCTTGTCCACGGCTGGCGGCGTCTTGCCGTTGCGAAGGGCGATCGCTTGATGGTGATTGCGCCGCGCGGGCCGGTTCTCGTGGCGACAGTGCTTGCCGCGTTCAAGGCTGGCCTTGCCATCTGCCTGGTCGATCCGCGCCAGCCGCCTGCCTATGTCGCGACCTGCCGGCGCATTGTCCGCCCCACCTTGGTCATCGATCTCAGCGGTCGGGATCTCGCGCCGCCGGGCGTTCCTGCGGTGACCGCCATCGACCTGACGCCGGACGCCGCGGCCCCCCCGATTTGCACGGATCGCTTCGAGGGCGACGACTGCGCGATCGTTACGCTGACATCCGGCACGACGCGTGAACCGAAAGCGGTTCTGGGGCGCTACAGTTCCCTGACCCGATTTTTCGATTGGATGGATGATCGTTTCGGCCCGATGACGGATGCCGCGTTTGGAATGTGCTCGAGTATCGGCCATGATCCGCTGCAGCGTGACATCATGACGCCGCTCTATCTCGGCGGGCGCATTGTCATACCGGACGAGCGTGACCTGAGCGAACCGCAGCGCCTTCCCCGGTGGCTGGCGGCCAACAGGATCGAATTCGTTTGCCTCAATGCGGCCCTGGTGCCTTGGCTCGGATCATCGGCCCACCTGCCGCACCTGCGAGCGCTCTTCTGTGTTGGGGGTGCGCTGACGCGGTCGCAGGCCGTCACGCTGCGCGCGGCGGTGCCGCAAGCGCGGATCGTCAATCTCTACGGCGCAACCGAAACGCAGCGCGCCGTCGGGTTCTACGAGGTGCCGTCCGATCCCGATGCGCTTGCGGAACTCCCGGAAGTTGTCCCACTTGGGCGCGGCATGAAAGATGTCGATCTTATCGTTCGGGACGTCGCTCACCGGCGACTGACACTACCGTTCCAAGTCGGAGAAATCGCCTTGCGCAGCCGCCACCTGGCTCTTGGTTATGCCGGCGACCCCGAACTGACGGCCCGCAAGTTCAGGCATGACATTGTGCCCGAACCGGACGACGTGCCCACCTATCTGACCGGCGATCTCGGCTACGTCTCGGCGAGTTATGGCGTTGTCTTTACGGGTCGGATGGACGACCAGATCAAGATCAGCGGCTATCGCATCGAACTCGCAGCGATCGATGACATGTGTCGTCAGCACCCGGCCATAGAAAATGCTGCGACACTTGTTTTGCCGATCGACGGCTTGCCGACCTTGGTGACATGTTTCGTCCCGCGCGATGCAGCGGAGCATGATGGCATTGACGGTCTTCGCCAGTGGCTCGCGCAGCGATTGCCACATTACATGGTTCCACATCGCCTGTGCGCGATGGGTGAACTTCCCCTGACGCTCAACCGCAAGATCGACGCACAGGCGCTCACCGCACATGTACGCTCAGAGATCGGGTTGGATGAGACGAATGTGTCGGCCCCAGCCGCCGCCTTGCTCGACCGGATCGTCGCGTTCGTCCATCGGCACACCGGACAAGACGATCCCGCAAAGGATCTCGCCCTGGCGGATCTGGGCATCGACTCGTTGCGTTTCGTCGAGCTGACTACGCAATTGTCTGGCGAAACGGGCGGCGGCCCGCGTGGTTTCGACGGGTTTCACAACGGCATGTCGATTGCCGACCTTGCCTCGGCTCTGGCCGATCGGGGGATGTCCCGCTTGGGCCGCTCCTCCCCAGTTGCGCCCTTGTCGCCACGTCGGGTGACAAGCCCCCAGACCCGCCCGCGCGACCTCCTCGGATCGGTACTGGATGTCACCGAGACAGATATTCGCTTTGCCCAGGGCGCCTTCGATCACTGCTGTTCCAACAGCTATCTCGGAATTGCCGGGCGCCCTGAAATCCGTGCGCAGATCGCTCGTTTTCTCGACCAGAGCGGTCCGCACGGTGCGCATGGCTCGGCGGAGCTGAATGGGTTCACGACCTGGCACGAACAGCTGGTAATGGCCGTGAAGGTGATCCACGGCAGCGAGGCTGCGCTGCTCTATGGGTCCGGCTACCTGGCCAATATCTCGGCAATTTCCGCCGTGGTTGAGGGCGACGCCCACCTCTTCGTCGACGAGGATTGCCATCAGTCCATCGTCGATGGTTGCCGCTTGAGCGGTGCGCGGATCACGACCTACAGGCACAATGATGCGAGCAATCTCGAAAGCCTTCTTTCCGCGACGCCTCGATCCGGGACGGAGAGGAGAGCGATCGTGACCGAGGGGGTCTTCAGCATCGAGGGCGACGTGCTGGATCTGCCGGCAATCCATGCGATTGCCGGCCGCTTCGACTGCCTTCTCATCGTCGATGAAGGCTGCTCGCTGGGCTTGCTCGGTATCGACGGGGCCGGAGTGGAAAGTCATTTCGGCCTCCCGGGCTCGATCGACATTCGAACCGGCACGCTGGCCAAGGCGATCGGGTCGACGGGTGGATATGTCACCTGCCGGCTTGCCGACATGGCGCGCTTGCGGTTCCACCGGGCCGCCAGCTTTTCGACCAGCCTCTCTCCGCTCAATGCCTTTATCGCCTTGCAAGGAGCGCGACTGCTGCGGCTGGAAGGGCGCGCGCTGAAGGCACGGCTTGATCGCAACGCCGCCTTGTGGCGCGAGGGCCTGAACGCATTGGGCTTCGACACGGCCCGGTCGGCGACCGCGATCGTGCCGCTCCTGTGTGCCGGCCCTGACGACGTGGCTGCCTTGTTCCAGCGCGCCCTTCGTCTAGGAGTCTATGCGCTGCCCGTGTCCTCGCCTTGGTCCCGGCGCGTAAACGGGCTTCGCACCTCGGTGACGGCTGCGCACAGCCCTGACCGCTTGCGGGAGATCATCGGGCGCTTCGCTGCTGACGCAAGCGGTGCCGCCGATGCTTCGTTTCTAAGGGCCTAGCGTTGCGGTCCGGAACGTCCGGTTCTTCGGCGGATTGGGTGAACCCTGGCAGGAAGCAGATACATCACTGCGAATTTGCCGATCTGATTGCGAAACACAATCGGTCCTGATAAATACCGATTGCGTATTGCAATCAGTATGCGCGCGAGAAACTCTGGGGCCGGGCGATGGAGCGAATTATGGACTATGAAATCGGGCATAAGACATTCGTGTTCGAACGGCGTTGTGAAGCTCCGGTGGCGTCGGTTTTCAAAGCATTTGCCGATCCGGTCATCCGCGCCGGCTGGAGCGCGCCGTCTGACGACGCGGCGTTTGTCTACACCGCGGCCGACTTTCGCGCGGGTGGCGAAGACCATTTCCGCTGCGGTTCACTGGAGAACCCGCAATACACCGGGCGCACGACCTACATCTCGATTGTCCCGGACGAACTCGTGGTCAGTGCCGAGATCGTTGAAGCCGGCGGGAGAAAACTGATGTCGAGCCTTATTACAACGGAACTGGCGGCCGACGGCGATGCAACGAAGGTCAAGATGACCGTCCAGGTGACGTCCCTCTTCGGTGACCGAATGATCTCAGGCACGGAGATCGGGACCAATGCGGCCCTCGACAATTTGGTGGAGTATTGCTCGCTCGGTCGCTTCCTTGAACGGCGGTGAAGGGACGGTCCGCCGGTCTTCGATCCTCAACGGGTGGAGAGAGGCGGGGGAGGTGGCGGGGTCGTGGATCCGGTCCCGAGTGAGCGTTGGACCATGACGCTATCGGCCCAGCGTCCGTAGCGGTAGGCGACACCTGGCAGCAGGCCGACGCGAACGAAGTTGAAGCGTTCGTGCAAAGTGAGCGAGGCGAGATTGTCGGCGTCGATATAGCCGATCATCTGGCGAAAGCCGGCTGCGGCGCAGGCGTCGATCAGGCCCCGCATGAGCAGGCGCCCGACGCCTTGGCCGAGATGTTCGTGTTGAACATAGATCGAGTGCTTGACGGTATAGCGGTAGGCAGGGCGCTTGCGAAACAGGACGACATAGGCATAGCCGACAACGGCGCCCTCCTTGACCGCGACGAGATGGGGCAAGCGGCGACTTTTCAGGTTCTTCCGCCGCTCGCGCAGGTCGTCGGGCTGCGGCGTATCCCCCTCGTCCACGCCTTCTTCTATGCCGCGGCGGATATGCCGGCGATAGATGGCCAGCATGGCGTCGACGTCGCTCTCCCGGGACGGGCGAATAATGATCGTTTCATCCTGCGGCATGAGGGGTCTCGATACTCCTAAGTTTTATTCCGCGACGACGTAGGTATGAAGTCGAATGCGGCCGGACGCGTCGGTTTGGCGGTAAAGGCCCTGGATCTCCACGTCGAAGCCGGGGAACGTGTTGAAGCAGGTTTCGAACATCTTGAGATAGTCGATCATCGGCTGCGCGCGCGCGGTGAGCCTTTCGCCCGGCACGATGGTAGCGATCCCGGGCGGATAGACGACGAAAGGCGTCGTTGCGATCCGCCCGGCAATGGCGTCGATCGGCAGGAAGTCCACGTCATTGCGCACGAGGCAGCGCGCCGCGTCATGGGGCGAAAGGGCGATGTCAGGCAGGTGCTCTTCGGAAAACTGCCTGGCCTGCAGGGCGCTGACATTGGCGTCGCGGAAGAAGCGGTGCATGTCGCCGCAAAGGTCGCGCAGCCGCACGCCGGCATAGCGGCCGGGGCGGCGGCGATAGAACTCCGGGATGACCTCTTCCAGCGGCGCGTTGTCGTCGTGAAGTCGCTTGAATGCGACGAGGCCGCTGATCAGTGTGCCCGCCTTGCTTGCCTCGACGCCGGGCGTGAGCAGAAACAGCAGGGAGTTGAGGTCGTTCTTCTCAGCGACGATCCGGTTCTCGCGCAGGTATTGCGCAACGATCGGTGCGGGAATTCCGTGCTCGGCATAGGCACCGGTTGCCCTGTCGAAACCCGGCGTGAGCAGCGTCAGTTTGTTGGGATCGGTCATCGCGAATCCCGGCGCCATATCGGAAAAGCCGTGCCATGCGGCCCCCGGGGAGAGGTGCCAGAAGGCCGGATTGGTGGCGAGCTGATCGGTGGCGACACTCTCCCATGGCACGTCGTGGACCGCTCCGGGGCTTGCCACATCCGGCATGGCCACGCGGTCCGGCACGAAGGGCTCGAAGAACCAGCGGCGCTCGGGCCGGCGTTCCTTTTCCTCGAACTCCCGCCGCACCGCCCGGATCTTCTTGCGAAGCTCGATGCCGAGCCGGATCGTATCATCCCACAGCACTTCGCCGGAACGGCCCTTCATCATCTGCGCGCCGACATCGAGGGACGCGAAGAGGGGATAGAAGGGGGACGTCGACGCGTGCTGCATGAAACTTTCATTGAAGCGCCGGTGTTCGACCCGGCGTTTCTGGCCGGTGATGTGCCGATCCTTCATGTGGATCTGCGAGGCCTGGGAAAAGCTTGCAAGCTGCTTGTGCGTTGATTGCGTGGCGATGATGCCCGGGGCCTCGGGGCCGAGTTCGGCAAGGCCCATGGCAAACCGACCGGCATAGAGCGGATGAAATTTCATGAAGCCCGCCCAGGCCTCGTCAAACAGGATATAGTCGCACAGATGCCCGATGGCTTTCAGGATCATCTCGGCATTGTGGATCGTGCCGTCATAGGTGCACTGTTCCACCACCGCCACTCGAAACGGGCGCGGCTTCCGCCAGGCATCCGGGTCCTTGACCAGCGGATGGGTGCGAATGCGCTCGCGAAGCGTCTCTTCGTTCAAGCTGCCGAAATCCATCGGACCGATCAGGCCGTGGGCGTTTCTGGCGGTCGGCACGTAGACCGGGATGCCGCCGGAGATCATCAGGGCACCGTGATGGGCGGCCTTGTGATTGTTGCGGTCGAACAGAACCAGATCGCCATCGGTGACCAGGGCGGAGAGAGCGACCTTGTTCGAGGTCGAGGTGCCGTTGAGGACGAAGTAGGTCTTTTCGGCGCCGAAGATCTTGGCGGCTTCCTTCTGGGCGGCGAGCGCGGGCCCTTCATGGGTCAGAAGATCGCCGAGATCGAGCACGGAATTGTCGAGATCGTCGCGAAAAACCGCTTCGCCCAGATGCTCCATGAACACGCGGCCGACCGGGCTGCGGCTATAGAACACGCCGCCATTATGCCCGGGGCAGGTCCAGAGCTGGTTGCCTTCCTCGGCGTAATCCACCAGCGCGCCAAAGAAAGGCGTCTTCATCGTCTCGGCATATTGCTTGAGGCGGCTGATGAGGTTTTTCGCGATGAAGGCAGGGGTCTCCTCGGACAAAAAGACATAGCCGTCGATGAAGTCGAGCACTTCGACCGGCACGTCTTCGAAGCGCTTGCGCCTGATCAGCAGGATGATCGGAAATTCGAGGCCGCGCCGGCGCATCAGGTTGATGAGGGAGGCGGTCTTGCCTTCCATGCCCTTCTTGCCCCAGTCGACCATCATGCAGCCGATGGCTGCATCCGTCTGCACGGCGATCTCCGCGTCCTCGAGACTGCGCGCGCGGACCACCTCGAAACCGGACCGTTCGATCTCCTCGACGATCTGCTTATACCGGGCCCCTTCGAGATCCTCGTTGTCGAAGGCAGGTGTCGCGAACAAAAAGGTGAAGCGTCTGAAATAATCCATCGGTGCCTCCGCCATTTACACGAAGCGAGTTGTTCGTGCGTTTCGTGACGATGTTGTGACGGCGGCCGTGGTTAGACGCGCTCGTCGAGCCGCAGGAGGTTGCGGAACGCCTGATGCGCTCTTGAAGTTCCACCGCGGCGAGGCGCGTGCGAAGGAATACGGATGACGGGTCCAACGGACCTCGAATGCCTGGTCCAGGCGAGCGGATCGCTGTTGTTAGCAGCGAGTGTTCCTATGAGGCATGCAAGTCGCGCGATATCGGAGCGCCCAGGCAAAATCCTTCGAACCGCGCGGTAAAGCCTTCGCGCTCGGGAGAACAGGCCATGACGCCTATCCGTGCGTCATCAGCGGAGAATGGACATAATCTCGCCATCTGCCATAGACCATCGCCAAGATGAAACTGGACCCTGAGCGCAGCATCGTGCCGCGTCAGGCGGATATGCACTTCTGCGTTCGGCTGCGCTTGCGCAAGCGGGATTACCGACCAGTCCGACGTTCCGTTCGTGACGACCACCGAGAAATGCATCAAGCCGTCGGTGAACTCTACGCCGGTCTTCAGCCAGTGAGTTTCGTCGATAATGAGCATCAGTCCGGCTTGATCGTAGAGTTCGCGATAGTCGCCGCGCACGACCACCGATGCGGTAAAGTCTCCGCTCACCGGCTGCAGCCTGGCATGACCGGAATGGCGCCTGAAGCCATAGAAGGTCGTCTGCCAGAAGTCGGTATTCGCCTCCGTTTCGAGCGTGAGCACGCCATTTTCGACGGTCCAGTTTCGCGGCTCATTCAACCAGGTAAAATCCGTCAAAACGCCCTCCAGCCCTGTGCGATCGGCGCGCACGGGCGCGCCCACCATTGCGGTACCATCTATGGCTGGAGCAGGCGTCCGTAAAGGCTTCTTGGGCGACGGACTGCCATGCCTGTGCGGACGACTTTCGGCCGGACGCCCAGCTTTCACCGGCATTCGTAGCGCCGGCCGTCACGCCCAATGAATGTTCCGCTGCGCGGGTCATAGGAGCGGTAGCGCGCAAGGCACCGCGCGTCGCGATCGGTGCGCCGATAAGCTTCCGCCTCGCGCTTGCGCTCCGCCTCCTGCGCCGCTCCGATAATGATGGCGCCGAGCGCCAAGCCGATCGCGCCGGCAGCCAAACCAGCCTTCAGATCCTTCTTGTCCTGTTTTTCCTGGCGCTCGCGCCACCGATCGCGCCGCGCTTCCTCACAGCGCCACCGCTCCCTTCCGTGAAGGTCTCGACAATGGCGCCAACCTCCATCGTAATCGTCAGCAAGGACGGTTGGGGCAGGCACGGTCGCGCCCAAAGCTGCAGCCAGCGCGAGAACCTTACCGAAGACCGATGCACGCATGGGACCTACTCCTTCAAATATCGAACCGATTGGTTCCGGAGTCTTGCGACCACGCGTTGCGGGAACATTGCAGCGAAGCGGAGGGATTTAAACCGCCGCGGCGAGGGGAGTGCTGAAGCTCGATCTCGGCCATGGAATCGGATCAGCGCGGCGCGTCCGGATCGGAATATTGGATCACCCACGCCGGTGGCTCTTCCTCCTTGCTTCCATCCACCTTGACGTTCCGCTCCTTTGCCCAGCGGTATCCCCACATCGGTCCGAACTTGGTGGAAAAGCGAGGAGGGGTCTTGTACGCCGGATGGCCTTGCGCCTCCTCCAGGGAGACGAAGCGGTAGCCAGCACTTGTGAAAAGCTCGAGTATGCGATCGATGGTGGCCGCATTGATGCGGTTGGCATGGAGCAGCACGATGCCGGGCGGTTCGCACCCGAGGACATTGCGGTTCAGATCCGCATAATACGCAATTTCGACGCGGCTATAGTCTATGTAGGCGTCTTCAATCTTTTGGATCATCGCCGTATCGGATCGCGCCAATGCACGTTCATAGGCGGCATCAAACACGTAATCCGACGTATCGATGGTGGATGCCGCAAGATGATATCCGCGTTCGCCAAGTACCCGCTCGAATGCCTCGCGACGTTGATCCGTGTCCCCGACGTGATTGTAGGGAAACCGGAAGAACCGAAGGCTACGGCCGGCCTTTTCCACCATCGGCCGAATGCTGGCCTCTCCATCGATCACTTCGCGACGAAACGCATCGACGTCCAGAGTATTGCTGTCGAGGTGGTTTGCACTGTGATTGCCAAGCTCCAATCGACCAGCGTTCCACGGTTCCAACAGCGCCCGACCGATCTCACCCAGCGCCTGCACGCGCCGTTCGACGACAAACCCGATAGCGGGAACGTTGCCACGGGCGAGTCCGGCCAGGATGGCTTCATTCGTAGCCTTCGCGACCGCTTCGAGGTCCTGGGCTTCCGCATCGCCTGCGCGGGTATAGGGAAGATCGTCGAACGTGACGGCAACTGTCTTGTCGTGCGGAGCAGCGCAACTGCTTTCGAGCGCCTGCGATCGGGCCGCTTCTGCCGGCGTCAGCAGCATCACCAAGCCCGCCATCACCAGTGTCGCGCGCATTCGATATCCTCGCTTGGTTTCTCTGGCCGTGCCCGGAGGGCCATTTGCGTCGTGTCGCGGTCACCAATCGTCAAGGCCGCTTCGCGTCCGTTTTGAAGCGCGTGCCTTCATATCGGACGCCCGCCTTCGCCGATCTCTCCATTGCCTGGTGAGATCACAACGCCCGGATTGCCTCAACATTGCGCACGATCGACAAGCCTCTCGACGACGGTCTACCCATTGTTGTTCGACCAGATCTGACGACGCCGTCCTGACGGTTGCTGTCCGGTTCGCCTGGCGCTTGATTGCGACCGCCTAGGGGTGGATAAACGCGGGCAACCCATAGGGAGATTTCTTGCATGAGAGCACTTGTCCAGCGCGTTTCATCTGCGCGTGTCACTGTAGACGGAACGGTCACGGGAGAAATCGCCAACGGCCTGTTGGTCCTTGCGTGTGCGATGAAGGGCGATACCGCGAAGGAAAGCGAATGGTTGGCGCGCAAGATCGTCAACCTGCGCATCTTCAGGGACGATCAGGATCGCATGAACCGTTCGCTGGTCGATGTGGGCGGATCAGCGCTCATCGTCAGCCAGTTTACCTTGGCCGCAGAGACGAAAGGCAACCGGCCGGGTTTCTCGACGGCCGCGCCACCGGAGGAGGGAAAGCGCCTCTATGAGCATTTCTCGGCGCAAGTCTCGACCCTTGGCGTTGCTGTTGCGAATGGCGTTTTCGGTGCGGATATGCGGGTGGAGCTCGTCAATGACGGTCCTGTGACGATCTGGCTGGATACGGCGGCTGGCTGAACGGCCATTTTCCGCCCGTTTACCCGGGCGGACAGTGGCCTTTGCTGCTTGTGGATAGAAATATCGTTTGTTTTCAATGCGTTGTTA